>CBFIEQ010000005.1:0-38235 GCA_965661645.1 uncultured Aquiluna sp. | reverse complement strand
CAGTGTGAGGGACTATTCGATTCAGGTGACGACTAGCTCCGCTGAGAAGGCTGACACCAACAACCAGGGCCACGCGGCAGCTCCATTCACAGGCGTCGTAACACCAAAGGTGGAGGTAGGACAAGCTGTGGCAGTCGGAGAGGTGATTGCATCAATCGAAGCTATGAAGATGGAAGCCAGCATCACCGCACCCGTAGCTGGCAAAATCGTCAGGCTTGGCATTCAGGGCCCAACTCCGGTTGAGGGCGGCGACCTAATCGCCGTCATTGAGTAGGGCACAAAATGGCAAAAAAGGACTATTCATCCGGCGAAAACGCTGAGTTCAGCGACCTGGAACTGGAGCCAGAGCAGAATCAGGCCGCGAGTTTGACTCCGGATTTATCCTCGTACGAGCTCGAGGTCCCGACTCCGGATATATTTGGAGAACCTGAACCAGCCTCGATGCTGACCGCAGATCGACTTCTGGAGGAAAAGGCCAAGCCTAAGCAGGTCCCGGAGACTTTTTGGCGAAAAACTTTCTACTACCTGAGCTTTGGTCAACTAAACCTGGGGGATAATCCCAAGGTCAAAGCTCGCAAGGCTTTGGACGCCCGAATTGCAGCGCAACTTCCGGGAGATGCAAGCTTCGTGCCGATTCTGACCCGCAAGGGTGGCGTTGGAAAAACTACTGTCACAACTCTGATTGGCATGGCACTCGCCACCGTTCGCGAAGACAGAATCCTTGCCATTGATGCAAATCCTGACCGCGGCACTTTGGCAGAGCGAGTCAAAAAGGGCACCGAGAAGACCGTTCGAGACCTGGTCAACAAGGCGGGGAGCGTAAATAGCTTCAGCGTTTTCTCCGATTACGTTTCCAGGGATCAATCGAGGCTTGATGTGATGGCTTCTGAAACAGACCCAATGATTTCTGAGGCTTTTGACGAGGGTGACTACAACGTGGTCGCTGATTTAGCTGCACGCTACTACAGCATTTGCCTTACGGATTGTGGCACCGGAATTGTTCACAGCGTCATGCGAGCCATTCTGATGCGTGCAAACGGCCTCGTGGTTGTCTCTGGCGGCTCCATAGACGAGGCAAAACTTGCTTCGGAGACACTTACCTGGCTGGAATCAAATGGCTATGCCGATCTGGTGAAGAACAGCATTGTCGCGCTGAATACAGCAACCTTTGGGACACAGCTAGTGAAGCTTGACGAAATCGAAGCTCACTTTGCCTCGAGGGCGCGCGCTGTTGTCAGAATTCCATACGATCCCCAGCTTGCTGCTGGTGCCGCTGTTGATTTCAATCAGCTTCATCCGGCCACCAGGCAGGCCGCCAGGGATATAGCAGCTCTGGTGGTGGATGGTCTAGTTTGAGTGTTCGTGAAATCAGGCTCTTTGGTGACCCGGTACTAAAAAGTCGTTGCAGCGAGATTGTTGATTTTCCAAAGGCAGCGGCTTTGGTGCAGGACCTTATTGACACGACCTCACTGCCGGGACGTGCAGGGGTTGCGGCAAACCAGATCGGTGTCGAGCTAAGAGCCTTTTCCTACAACGTCGATGGCGAAGTGGGCTACCTAATTAATCCAGTGATCAGCTCTCTTGAGGGCGAGCCGGAGCTTATCGATGAGGGCTGTTTGTCAGTGCCTGGACTGTGGCAGAAGGTGATGCGGCATCCAATCGCGTCTGCCAGAGGTTTTCTTTTGGATGGCAGCGAAGTTGAGATTCGAGGTGAGGGACTTTTGGCTCAAGCCCTGCAGCACGAGGTTGATCACTTGGACGGGTTCCTCTATCTGGACAGACTCTCTGCAGAGGAGCGAAAGTTAGCCTTCCGCAGCCTTCGCGAACAACCCTGGTTCAGCTAGCTCTGGTAGATCTTGTTGATTGACTTGGAGAAGTCTTCAAGAACGTGATTGCGCTTGATCTTCATCGACGGGGTCAGATGGCCTGATGCCTCAGTCAGTTCAACCTCCAAAATCTCGAAAGCGCGGACCTGTTCCGCTTGAGAGAAACGCTCATTGACCTTGCTGACGGCCTGCTGTATCTCTTCTCTGATGACCGGGTGCTTGGAAGCTTCGGCAAGGCTGAGCTCTTGATCAATGCCGTTGTTCTTGCCCCAGACCGGAACCATTTCTGGGTCCAGTGATATGAGTGCGCCAATGAATGGCTTTGCATCTCCAATGACGACTACCTGACCAATGATGGGGTGGGCACGGAGCAGGTCTTCAATGGGAGCTGGCGCAACGTTCTTGCCACCCGCGGTCACGATCAGCTCTTTTTTCCGACCGGTGATTGTCAAAAAGCCATCTTCGTCAAGTTCACCAATGTCGCCGGTTCGGAACCAGTCTTCGACAAAGGCCTCCCGGGTCGCCGCTTCATTGCGCCAATAACCGCGCATGACATTGATTCCGCGAAGCCAAATCTCACCATCTTCAGCAATCTTGATTCCGGTTCCAGGCAGTGCTCTGCCGACCTTGCCAATCTTTTGCCAGGCCACGCGTCCGATCACGGCCGCCGCTGAGGTTTCAGTCAGGCCATATCCTTCGAGAACGATTAGTCCAATGCCGCGATAGAAGTGGCCAAGCCGTTCTCCAAGTGGTGCCCCGCCAGAGATTGCGTAGCGGACGTTGCCACCCATTGCCGCGCGCAGCTTGCCAAACACGAGTTTGTCAAAGAGTTTGTGCCTGAGTTTGAGTGCCATTGAGGGGCCGGCCTTGGTATCGAGCGCTTTTGAGTATGCAATTGATGTCTCTGCGGCTAACTTGAAGATTTTTCCCTTGCCTTGGGCTGTAGCTCTCAGTTCTGCTCCGTTGTAAACCTTTTCGAAAACCCTTGGAACCGCGAGCAAGAATGTTGGTTTGAATACTGGCAAAACTTTGGCAACTTGCTTCACATCCCCGAGGTGTCCGACCCGGATCCCGGCATAGATTGCCATGACAGATACATACCTTGAAAGAATGTGCGCCATTGGTAGGAACACCAGGGAGTGCTGCTTGTCATTCACAAGCTCTGGAATCTCCGCGGCAGCATTTCGGCAGTGATCCACAAAGCTTCTGTGGGTCAGCTCACAACCTTTTGGGTTGCCAGTTGTTCCAGAGGTGTAAACGATGGTTGCCAGGTCCTTCAGCTCGGCATTTGACCTTGCTGTCTCTAAGACCTCGTCCGCTACCTCTTCACCCTTTTGATGAAGCTTTTTCAAATCCTCAGATTCAATTTTCCAAACTTGTGTAACTTTCGGCGCGCTCACCTTTTTGAAGCGAGCTAAGTGCTCATCGGTCTCTACGAAAAATGCAATCGAGTCAGAGTCCTGCAGGATCCACTCAATTTGGTTGGCTGAAGAAGTTTCATAAATCGGCACCGAGACAGCTCCAGTGAACCACAGCGCAAAGTCAATCACTGGCCACTCGTAGCGGGTTCGACTCATGATCGCAACTGCATCTCCGGGCTTGATGCCAGAGGCAAGCAGCCCCTTGGCAAGCGATCTGACCTCGTCTAGGAACTCTTGGGCGCTGACATTACGCCAGCTCTCGTCTGAATTGACTCTCGAGAAAAGTGGGTGGGAGGGATCTTTGCGAACTCTATTTATGAGAAGGTCGGTCACGTTTTCTTGCGGATTTGACTCCACCAGTAAAGGAACGTCGTAGAACGTCATTGTCACTCCCAGTTCAAGTTGAGATTCACTTTATTGCTTTGCAAAAGTCTTTCTGCGATTGCAATCACAAGATTTCTGGCTCGCAGCTGAATAGAACCGACAAAGCCAATAAAATCATGGTCTATCAACAAAGGGAAAAAAGTGCTCGCAATCGGCATTGACATTGGCGGAACCAAGATCTTGGGGGCGCTGGTCGATGTTAGCGGCAAGGTGATCGAGGAGCTTCGAGTTCCCTCTCCCGCGCAGGACCCGGACAAAATGGTTGACACCGTTGTTGAGCTAATCGAAGCGCTCACCCAAAAGGCAACCGATGTGATTGCAGGGGTTGGGGTAGCGGCTGCTGGATTTATAGATGCAGACCAATCCCACATTCTCTATGCCCCAAATCTGAATTGGCGCAATGAACCTATGAAGGACAGGCTGCAAGCCCGTGTCACTCACCCGGTCTTTATTGAAAACGATGCCAACGCCGCAGGCTGGGCGGAATACAAGTTTGGAGCGGGCAGGGGTTCTAAAGATATGGTGATGCTCACCCTTGGCACCGGAGTCGGCGGAGCAATCATCGCCGACTACAAACTCAGGCGCGGCGGGTTTGGTATTGGCGGTGAACTGGGTCACGTCAGCGTGGTGCACGACGGTCGCATCTGTGGCTGCGGCCGAAAGGGTTGCGTTGAACAGTATGCCTCGGGCACGGCGGTCCTGAAGGCGGCCAGAAAGCTCGCTTTGAGCGAAGGGCCGATGGGAGCAAGGCTCAGTGAGATCGCCGATGGCGGTGAACTTACCGGAAAGCAGGTATCCCAAGCCCTCATGGAAGGCGACCCAGGGGCAACCTCTGTGGTGCGGACCGCTGCTGACTACCTTGCCCAGGCCATGGGAACAATAGTTGCTGTTTTAGATCCACAGGTATTCGTGATTGGTGGCGGGCTTTCAGAGGCCGGAGATCGAATTCTTGACCCTATCCGAGAGTCTCTAGGTGCATATTTACCAGCCCGTGGTTTTAGACCCGAACCCAAGATTGTGGCCGCGAGTTTCAATAACCACGCTGGGGTTATTGGCGCTGCCGATTTGGCGAGGGAATCCGTTGGCTAAGCTTGTGACAAAACTGGAGCTCAAGTGACTTACTTTTTGTTGAAGAACTTTGTTCTAGGGCCGATTCTGAACATTTTGTTCAGGCCCTGGGTCAGAGGTGCCGAAAACGTGCCAAAGCGCGGTGGCGCAATCTTGGCCTCCAATCACCTTTCATTTGTTGATTCGATTTTCTTGCCATTGAAGCTAAGGCGACAGGTCACCTTTTTGGCCAAGAGTGACTATTTCACGGGCAAGGGTTTCAAGGGAGCGCTAATTCGATGGTTTTTCAAGGCCACAGGGCAATTGCCCATTGACCGCTCTGGTGGCAAGGCTTCGGAGGATTCACTCAACACTGGCTTAGGTGTGCTAGAGCGCGAGCTGCTTTTGGGCATTTATCCAGAGGGAACCAGAAGCCCGGACGCAACTTTGTATCGAGGAAGAACGGGAATTGCGCGAATGGTTCTTGAGGCGAAGGTTCCAGTTATTCCGGTCGCCATGATTGATACCGAGAAGGTGATGCCAATCGGCCAGAAATACCCCAATATTCAGCGGATTGGTGTGGTGATTGGCGACCCCTTGGATTTCTCCCGGTTTGCCGGCATGGAGGGGGAGCGCGCTGTGCTTCGCTCAGTGACCGATCAGATTGTTTATCGCATTATGAGGCTTTCGGGTCAGCGATATCAGGATGTTTACGCATCCACAGTTCGCAATAGGCTTGCCAGAGCAGAATAAGGAAAAACATTGAAAGACTTCGGGCTAGACAATTACGTGAATTTAGAGGCTAAACAGCAGCCGACTTGGGCCGATGCAGAAAAGCTTGAGAGCGTAAGGGCGCAACTTACGAACCTACCGCCCCTGGTTTTTGCCGGTGAGGTTGATGCTCTGCGCTATCGAATTGCTCAGGCAAGCCAAGGGAAGGCATTCCTATTGCAGGGCGGCGACTGTGCAGAAACGTTTGCAGATGCCACCGCCGACCGAATTCGCAACCGAATCAAAACTGTGTTGCAAATGGCTGTTGTGCTGATGTATGGATCGTCTTTGCCGGTTGTAAAGATGGGGCGCATGGCAGGGCAGTTTGCCAAGCCAAGATCCTCTGATTTTGAGACTCGTGATGGCATCACGCTGCCCGCCTACCGTGGAGACGCCGTGAACGGCTATGAATTCACTGAGCAATCGCGTGTGAATGACCCGGCCAGGCTATTGCAGGCCTACAACACCTCGGCCAGCACATTGAATTTGATTCGTGCCTTCACAACCGGCGGCTTCGCAGACCTCCGAGAAGTGCACGTTTGGAACAAAGGGTTTACCGACAACCCGGCGAACAAGGCGTATGAATCAATTGCTGGAGACATCGATCGAGCAATGCGTTTCATGGAGGCCTGCGGGGTTGATTCTGCCGAGCTTCGCGCAACAGAGTTCTTCGTCTCTCACGAGGGTTTGCTCTTTGATTACGAGCGTCCGCTCACCCGGATTGACTCAAGAACGAATACTCCTTACGTCACATCGGGTCATTTCATTTGGATTGGCGAACGCACCAGGCAGCTCGATGGCGCCCATGTTGATTTCCTGTCTAGGGTTCGAAACCCGCTGGGAGTGAAGCTCGGTCCGACAACTTCGCCGGACGACGTCTTGGCTCTGATCGACAAGCTGGACCCGGAGCGCGAGCCAGGACGTTTGACCCTGATTAGCCGCATGGGTGCAGGGAAGATTCGAGACGAGCTGCCAAAACTGATTGAGGCGGCTAAGGATTCCGGAGCGACGCCACTTTGGATTACTGATCCGATGCACGGCAACGGCATCACAACCAAGAATGGCTACAAGTCCAGGCGTTTTGACGACGTGATGGATGAGGTCAACGGCTTTTTCGAAGTTCACAAGGCACTTGGCACTCACCCAGGTGGATTGCATGTAGAGCTGACCGGCGACGATGTCGCAGAGTGCCTGGGTGGTTCAGAGCAGATCGACGAGAGCACCCTAGAAGAGCGCTACGAGTCAGTTTGCGATCCAAGGCTAAATCACATGCAGTCCTTGGAGTTGGCATTTTTAGTGGCGGAGCGCTTAGTTGAGACCAGGAGAAACGGTGATAACTGACAAGGTCAGTGATTGGATAACCATTGACGAAGCGGCTGCGCTTCTAGGTCTTTCATCAGGAAAGGTTCGCAGGCTAATCGAAGAGCACTCTCTGTTTGCTGTTCGAGTGGACAAAGAGCCCAAGATTCCAGCCCACATAATCATTGATGGCGAGCCACTTAGCTCGATCCGCGGCACATTGCTAATGCTGCTGGACATCGGATTAGAGCTTGATGAGGCGCTGAACTGGCTCTATGAGGAGAATGACAACCTGGGAGAGACTCCAATTTCGGCTTTGCTAAAGGGCCACAAGGCCCCGGTGAGACGAGCTGCCCAGACTCTGGGGTAATTATTTGTTGCGGTTGATGACTTTGTCAGCCAATGCGGCGAGCATGTTGCGACCTTGATCTGAGATGTCTAGATTTGCCAGCGCCTCGATTGATCTATTTGAGTGCTCGGCAATCAGTCGTTCAGTTTTCTCCATAGCGCCAGAATCAACAATCGTTTGGCGCATAAATTCGAGCTGATCGGCTTCGATTTCTCCAGAGGTCAAAAGCTCCTCAAAAATCCTCTTCACAGACGATGGCAGGGTTTCGAGAGTCAGCGCGACCAGAACTGTTCGCTTGCCTTCTCTAAGATCGTCGCCCGCAGGCTTACCCGTTTGCTCAGGGTCTCCAAATACACCTAAAACATCATCTCTGAGCTGGAAAGCTAGACCAAGAGGAATTCCAAATTCGCTCAAACCTCTAAGTTTTTCCGCACCAGCCCCAGATAGGGCCGCACCGATTAAAAGTGGAGCCTCGAGAGAGTATTTTGCGGTTTTGTAGAGCATCACGTTGTTGGCACGAGCAACTGCCTCGCCCGGAGCTCTTGTCTGAGCTGCGTTTTCCTCCAAGACGTCAAGGTATTGGCCAGCCATTACCTCAAAGCGCATGCGGCCAAATTCATGTCTGCAGGAGGCCTCAGCGGCTTCCTCGGGGATGTGAAGCAGTGCGTCACCAAACAGTTCCGAGCTCCAGGCCAGCATCATGTCGCCAACCAGCACAGAGCCCGCAACGCCAAAACGCTCAGCACTTCCTGCATAGTGATGGCTTTGATGCAGAGTCTCAAATCGTTTGTGGATCGCAGGTTGGCCACGTCTGGTGTCGCTCTGATCTAAAAGGTCATCGTGAACTAGCGCTGCAGCATGAAACATCTCCAAGGCAGCGGCAACGCCAACGATGGGGGAGTCGATGTTCAAATCCGAGACTGCGACCTCTTTTTGCTGGTAACCAGCCCATGACCAAAAGCAAAAAAGTGCCCGAAATCTTTTTCCCCCGGAAAGAAGGGATTGTGTGAAGTCAATTAATGGTTCTAGGTCTTCAGAGATTTCTCTCAGTTCAATACGCTTGACGTCACAAAAGCGATCCAGCTTCTGTTGCACGAGCTCTAACAGGAAATCTTGAGGCACGCGGGATAGCCTAGCGGCTTGTCGCTGTTTACAATTGAGGGGCGAATAAAGGAGAACGAGATGGCACTTTCCGAGCGGGAGCAAAAACTCCTCGAGGAAATGGAGCGAAACCTGCTCCAAGAAGATGCCGGCTTTGCATCAAAGGTCAGGTCGGTTGGATCAACCAGCAAGAGCGCTGGAAAGCTGGTCAGCGGCGTACTCGTCACAATCGCGGGCCTTGGTCTTTTACTGTTTTCTGTGGCGCTCCAGGTGGCATTTTTTGGCGTAGTTGCGTTTGTTGTGATGCTGATCGGTTTGATCATCGCATCAAGCAACTTTCAGCTTCCTGAAATTCCAAACCTGCCGGATCGCTCGGGGGGCAAGAACTTCTTCGAGGATCGTTGGAACCAGAGGTTTAACAACGACTAACTAACTTTTTTCAAAAAGACCCTTCGCAGTAGAGCGGAGGGTCTTTTCTTTTTTTGTCGAATTTGTTATAAAAATCATTGCAAAATCATGCAAAGTGGAGCAAAGTGGAGTAAAGTGGAGTAAAGCAACACGAGAGGGGATGGCAATGCTGCTAGGCACGCACACCCCCAAGCTCGATGACAAAGGTCGAATCTTTCTCCCAGCTCGCTTCCGTGACGAGCTAGCGGACGGCCTGGTCGTTACTCGAGGTCAAGAGCGCTGCATCTACGTGTTCTCCTCGAAAGAGTTCAAGAGTGTTCACGAGAAGATTTCTCAGGCCCCAGTTACCTCAGAAGAAGCTCGTCGCTATTTGCGAGTTTTCCTATCTGGCGCTTCTGATGAGTCTCCAGACAAGCAGGGAAGAGTTTTGCTTCCACAGTTACTTCGCGAATATGCGGGCCTATCCAAAGAACTTGTGATTATTGGCGTTGGCTCCAGAGCTGAAATTTGGGACGCCCAGAACTGGAATGAGTATCTAGCGAAGAATGAAGAGTCTTTTGCGAACCAAGCGCAGGAGGTGATTCCGGGATTGTTCTAGCCCTGCACTTCGGCCCTTGGCCGTCCCGGCTTTCTTCCCCTAAGTCGGACCTGAGAAAACCAAGCTCTCAGACGGACAAGGACCCAGGTGCAGGGAAAGAGCCCAAAGGCTTATGACAAAGTCAACCAACGAACTACACCGCCCGGTAATGCTGGAGCGCACAATCGAATTACTAAGGCCAGCAATTGAGGGCAAAAAGGCCACAGTGGTTGACTGCACCCTTGGGCTAGGCGGTCACACCGAAGCCCTGCTGAGACAGTTCCCAGACCTCACCGTGATTGGTATCGATCGCGACGACGCCGCCCTCGAACTGGCAACTGACCGGCTGAAGGAATTTGGTTCAAGATTTGTGCCAGCCGCAGCGATTTATGACGAGCTGGCGGATGTGCTGGAGATGCTTGAAATCAGTGAGGTTGAAGGCATCCTTATGGACCTCGGGGTGAGCTCCATGCAGCTAGATCAGCCAGAGCGCGGTTTCAGTTATGCACAAGATGTTGAGCTTGACATGCGCATGAACCAGGTCGGTGGCAAGACTGCCGCAGACCTGCTTGCCAATTTGGATCACGGTCAACTCGCAAGAATCTTCCGAGACTATGGCGAGGAGCGCTTCGCCTCGCAGGTGGCGAGGGAAATCGTAAACACCCGAGAGTCTCAACCAATCAAAACCAGTGGCGATCTAAACGCTATTTTGGCAAGGAGCATCCCTCAGGCACCGGGAAAAACCTCTGGTCACCCAGGCAAGCGCGTGTATCAGGCACTCAGGATTGCCGTCAATGACGAGCTCGGAATTCTAGAGAGGGCGATGCCACAGGCCATTGAAGCGCTGGGCGTTGGCGGTCGATTGGTTGTCATGAGCTATCACTCACTGGAGGACGGAATCGTCAAAAAGGCTCTTCAGGCTGCGGCTGTGTCCACCACTCCGATTGAGATGCCAGTTGAGCTTCCTGGCACCTCACCAAAGCTGAACATTTTGACCAAGGGGGTTGAACGCGCAACCGAGGTTGAGTTGCACCAAAACCCACGAGCCCTAAGCGCCAGACTGCGTGCGGCAGAAAAGTTGGAGGTGCGCTAATGAAGGTTTTCATGCTTAGTGCTCAGGATGCTAGAAAGCTCAGACCATCAATGGTCTCAGCAATTGTTTTCATTATCGGGCTGATCGGAGTGTTCGCTTTGCAGTTGATGTTGAACATGATGGTTACGCAAGACGCGTATCAGCTGAGGTCGCTCGAGGCTCAAAAACGAGATCTAGCAACTGAGGTTCAAATCATTCAGGAGGAGGTTGCTTCTCTTGGATCACCGCAGAATCTAGCGGACGCAGCTAACCAGCTCGGTATGGTTGCGAACCCCTCGTCAGTGCTTCTTGACATTCAGACCAACCGGGTCTTCGGAGAGCCAGTGCCTGCTGATGGAGAGAGCCTGGGCCTTGCAAGTGCGAACCTCGTTGCAAATTCAGCTCTCGGATCCACCTCTCGATTTATAACCGCATCGTTGGAGGACGCCGAAGTGATTGCGGGTGTTTCTTCCGAGCTCACCGAGGGCGCTGCCGTAACCTTGCAATCAGGTCTGATTCCAGCCTCACCAACCAGATAGGCCAGTCATGGGCACCCACGCTAGATACTCAAGACGATTGGGTATCTTTGCATTTTTGCTCGTCGCCCTGGTTGCCGCTCTTGGCCTGCGACTCTTTGAATTTCAGGTAGTTCGCGCGGACGAGATTCAGCAGAAATCACTTGATCGTCGAGAGGTGACTCGAACCCTTACCGCACTTCGTGGCAACATCGTCGATTCAAACGGGCAGGTACTTGCAAAGACTGTTTTCCGATATGACATCAACGCCGCTCCCAAGAATGTCGGTCCGGTGCGCACGGTGCAAGATGGCGTGATTGTTGAGCGTTCTGTCATGGAGATCGCTCTAGAGCTTGCGCCGCTATTGGGCTTGGATTTAGAAGATTTACTGCTGCGCCTTGATGGCGACTCGGAGTATGTCAACCTTGCCAAACTGGTAGATGCTGATACCTACAACAAGATTCGAGACCTGGACATACCGTGGATTTTCTGGGATCGCTTTGCTGATCGCCTTTACCCAAACGGGGCTGTTGCGGGCAACGTGCTTGGCTTTGTTGGCCAAGACGGCACTCCGCTTGCGGGCTTAGAGCGCCAGTACAACACCTGTCTCGCAGGCGTAGACGGCCAGGAAACCTACGAGCGCAGTGCTGAGGGAATCAGGATTCCGACTTCAAACATCACGACCCAGCCAATTGAAGATGGCGGCACACTGAATCTAACTATTGATTCAAACCTGCAGTTTTTTGCTCAGCAAGTCCTAGCTGACACCGTCAGCGAGCTCAATGCCGATTGGGCCTCCGCGGTTGTGATTGAAGTTGAAACCGGGCGCATTCTTGCCGCGGCAGAGGCCCCTACGGTGGACCCAAATGACCCAGCCGGTGTTGCATCCGATGATCGCGGGTCGCGAATCTTTCAGTTCAGTTTCGAGCCCGGTTCGATCATGAAGTCGATATCCACAGGAATTGTTCTGGACACCGGTTCGGCAGACGAGTACGACACCGTGCCAGCTCCAGATCGAATGTACTTGGAATTCAACAACGAATACATCAAGGATTCGTTCAACCACGAGGACTTTACCCTTTCGCTAGCGGGTGTGCTTCGCTATTCATCCAACACTGGCATGACAGAGTTCGGCCGCGTGATAGATCGCAACACCAGAGGCGAGTACTTACAAAAATTTGGCTTCGGTGCTCCGACCAGCCTTCGCTTCGAGGGTGAGAGCGGTGGAATCCTAAGGCCCGCTAGTCAGTGGGATGAGATGACCAACCTGACGACACTGTTTGGCCAAGGGTTGGCGGTAACTCCGATACAAATGGCATTCGCTTACCAGGCGCTTGCCAACGATGGCGTCAGGCTCGATCCGATTCTGGTTGACTCCTGTGTCTCTTCTGACGGGACCGTTTATTACAAGCCCGAACAGGCTGCTACTCGCGTGCTTTCGGAGTCGGCGGCTCGGGTAAATCTCGAAGCTATGGAAAAGGTCGTCGAGTTTGGTGGAGTGGGTAAGACCGCTGCGATCCCTGGCTATCGAGTAGCGGGCAAGACTGGCACAGCTGAAATCAGCGAAAACGGTATTTACCTCGATGAATATGCAATCTCCTTCTATGGTGTAGCGCCTGCCGAAGACCCGAAGTTTGTGGTCGGTGTCACGATTTATCGTCCTGAGGGTGTTTCAAATTCAGCGAATGCAACGCCGCCATTCAAGGCCATAATGCAGCAAGCACTTAAGCACTACAGGGTTCCGCCATCGACCACTGAATCTAGAAACATCCCATCCGATCGGTTTGGCAACGTCGATGAGAACGATTAGTGAGCTAGCGGAGCGTTTCTCACTTGAGGTTTTTGGAGACGCTTCACTCGAAATATCAGCTGTCGCACTGAACACCTCGAGTGTGACAGATGGGTCATTGTTTATTGCGGTTCAGGGGGCAACCTCTCATGGTCTTGAATACTTAGAGAAGGCAATCTCTTTTGGTGCCATCGCGGTTTTGAGCGACAAGCGTGAACAATTGTCGATCACAAACCTCTACCACCCAGACCCGAGAAAAATTGCCGGGGCAATTGCGAACGAGGTTTATGGAACCTTAGATTCAAACATGCAGCTCTACGCCGTCACTGGCACTAACGGTAAAACGTCAACCATCTTCTATCTGAGTGAACTGCTAAACGCTCTGGGGCAAGACACTGGCCTCATCTCCTCCGCGTATTCGAGAGTGGGCACACTTAGAGTGCCAGCAGAACTCACAACTCCAGAGGCACCAAGAATTCACCAGCTTTTGAGTGAAATGAGATCCCAGCATCAATTCAGTGCTGCTATTGAGGCCTCAGCCCAAGGCCTCACTAGATCCAGGCTCGATTCGCTTCACTTCAAGGTTGCAGGTTTCACAAATCTGTCTCGAGATCACCTTGATGATTATCAAGACATGGACACTTACTTGGCCGCTAAGGCCAAGCTGTTCTCCCCTGAATTTGCAGATAAAGCAGTGGTAATGCTTGAGGATGCTTATTCCACATCACTGTATGAGGCTATCGAGATACCCAAGGTTGCAATAGGCAGGGAATATCACTACAGCTTCGAATCATCAGAACTGGCAATTGGCGGCAAATTGCAGCTTCGGGCAACACTGAATCTTTCGGCTCTGATGGTCAAAAACCTGGTGCTGGCGATTGTGATGCTTTTAGAAGACGGCTATCAACCAGACAAGATTGAGCGTGCACTTGAGGTGATTAGCACCGCTGTGCCCGGAAGGCTTCAGCGCGTTTCTGCGAAGGAGCCAGCGGTTTTTGTTGACTACGCCCACACGCCAGCCGCCATTGAAGCCAGCGCAAGGGAGCTAGCCAAACAGTTTGGCGAGCTAACTGTAATTTTGGCTGCATCTGGAGATCGGGATTCAGGTAAAAGAGAGGCCATGGCCCAAGCAGCAAAGACCTATGCCACTCGAGTGGTGGTCACCGATCAACACCCACGCTCGGAGGACCCCGCAACTATCAGGGCTCAGCTTTTAGCTGGACTTGGCGACTTCGAGGCAGTGCTGGAAGTTGCGGATCCAGCTGATGCGATTGGGGAAGCCGTCAGGCAAACATCCAAGTCCGGCGCAGTTTTGTGGTGCGGGCCGGGACATCTGAATTATCGCGAGGTAAAGGGCGAGAAGATACCATTCGATGCAATTTCGCTCTCGAGGAAGGCCCTTGGCGATGATTGAGCTTAGCCTTGGAGAAATTTGCACCGCCATAAGCGGCGAGCTTATTGTCGGAGATCCCGCCAGTAGAGTCTCCGGCAATGTCTCAACCGACTCTAGGGAGCTAGGCCCGGGGGATATCTTCTTTGCCAAAATAGGCGAGAAAGACGATGGTCATCGGTTTTTGCCGGATGTTGCTGCGGCGGGCATCGCTCTTGCAGTGGTTTCGAAGCCGCAGCCAGATCTGGGGCTGCCTCAGATATTGGTTAGTGACACCGTGGCCGCGCTGTCCTTATTGGCAGGTCATGTCCTAGAGCGGCTCAGACCAGCTGGCCTTATAGTTCTCGGCATCACCGGGTCTAATGGAAAAACCTCGACTAAAAACATGCTTGCAGCGATGCTCAGCGAAGTGGGAGAGACGATCAGCCCGCAAGGTTCGTATAACAACGAAGTCGGTTTGCCCCTAACAGTTCTTCGAATAACTGAACAGACTAAATATCTAGTGCTCGAGTATGGCGCGGCGGGTCTAGGTTCAATCTCCAAACTTGCAAGCTGGACAAAGCCGTCAGTTGTTGCCGTCTTGAAGGTTGGAATGGCTCACGCTGGAAACTTCGGTGGTGTTGAAATCACAGCAAAGATCAAGGCTGAGTTGTTGGAGTTCTCGCCAGAGGTTGCGGTTCTAAACCAGGATGACCCGATTGTCTCTGGCTATCAAGTAGCGGGCTCGAAGGTGGTTGGTTTTGGCTTTGACTCCTCCGCCGATGTCCGGCTCCGCAAAGTTGATCTAAAGCTGACGGGCACCGAGGTGTCACTAGAAGTGTTCGGCAAAGAACTGGTTGCCAACCTAAAAATACTGGGGGAGCATCAGGCATTGAACCTGGCGGCCGCGTTGGCAATGGCAGTCTCAGTTGGATTAGATGCAACTGCAGCCATTGCCGCCGTTGAAAAACTTGATTATCCGGAGCGCTGGCGAATGCAGCTAACCAAAGCTGCCGCGGGACACTGGGTTATTAACGATGCCTACAACGCATCACCTGAATCCATGCGCGCAGCTTTGCAGACGCTAGCGACGCTTGGGAGGCAGGGGCACAGGACAATTGCTGTCTTGGGTCACATGGCTGAACTGGGAGATTACTCCACACAGGAGCATGATCAAATTGGCAGGCTGGTTGTGCGCTACAACATCGACAAGCTGTATGCGGTTGGTGAAGGATCAAAGCTCATTCACATGGGTGCCATGCAAGAGGGCAGCTGGGATGGCGAGAGTGAATATCACGAGACAATCAGCGCGGGTTTTGATGCAATTCGTGAAAGGCTAACCGAGGGCGATGTCGTGTTGGTGAAAGCGAGCAATTCGACTGGCCTGAGATTTCTTGGAGATGACTTGGCGGGTATGAAGTGAGAGCGTTACTGGCAGCCGGAGGCATATCGCTAGCGATTGCACTTTTTGCAACCCCTGGTTTCATCGCAATTTTCAGAAAGCTGCAGTGGGGTCAATTCATTCGTGACGATGGGCCGCAGGCTCACCACACCAAGCGAGGCACCCCAACGATGGGTGGCATCGTCATTCTCTCCGCCGCGGTGATCGGCTACTTTGCCGGCAAATTCATAAACGGAGAGACGCCATCAGCCTCTGCTCTCTTAGTGATTTTCATGATGCTCGGTTTGGGTTTAGTTGGCTTTATCGACGATTTCCTGAAGGTTAGAAAGCAACAGAGCCTGGGTCTTACTGGCTGGGCAAAAATTGGTGGCCAGGGTGTGGTTGCGGCGATATTTGCGGTGTTGGCACTCCAGTTCCCGAATCGTGACGGATTGACTCCGGCATCTACCTCTATATCGCTATTCAGAGACCTACCGATTGATCTGTTCATCTGGGGCAGCGCAATTGGCATGATCTTGTTCATAGGTTGGATCTATCTTTTAGTGGCGTCTGCCTCTAATGGTGTGAACATTGCTGACGGCTTGGATGGCCTGGCATCAGGTAGCGCGATTTTTGCCATTGGTGCCTATGTGGTGATTGGTTTCTGGCAGTTCAACCAGAGCTGCAGGACGGTCACTGAAAATCTTGCCTCATGCTACGAGGTTCGAGACCCTCTTGACACCGCAGTCATAGCTGCGGCAATTGTCGGAGCGTGTCTTGGCTTTTTGTGGTGGAACACTTCTCCCGCTCAAATTTTCATGGGCGATACCGGTTCGCTTGGTTTGGGTGGAGCGCTTGCGGCGCTGGCAATCGTCTCTCGAACCGAGCTGCTTCTGATTCTCATTGGTGGAATTTTCGTAATTGTGACGGGTTCGGTAGTGATTCAGAGGCTGTTCTTCAAGCTCACCAAGTGGCGCACCGGTGTCGGAAAGCGCGTGTTTCTAATGTCACCGCTTCACCATCACTTCGAACTCAAGGGCTGGGCTGAGATAACAGTGGTGGTGCGGTTCTGGATTATCGCGGCACTTTGCGTAGTTGCCGGCATTGGTCTTTTCTACGTGGAGTGGATCTACGGAATATGACCCTTCCGATGAGTTGGCATGAGAATTGGAGTGGCCTCAGGGCAGTGGTTCTGGGTCTGGGGAAATCCGGTTTCTCAGTTGCCGACACGCTCATCGAACTGGGTGTCGAGACCTTTGTTCTTGCAAAGGATGCCGACCCTGAACGGCTAGATCTTGCCAAGCTGATAGGTGCACAAATTTTGGAAGGCGATGAGCCTGAGCTCTTGAGTCAGCTGACAACTAATCCAGATTTCGCTGTGGTGTCACCGGGATTCAAACCATCGCACCCACTGATTCGAAGACTCATTGAACTCGGGATTCCAATTTTGAGCGATATCGATCTGGCTTGGCGCCTCAGAGACAAGCTTCCTCGGGTCGCCAATTGGATAACAATCACCGGAACAAACGGTAAGACCACAACTACGGAGCTAGTTGCCCACATTCTTCGAACTTCAGGGCTCAGGGCCGTTGCCTGTGGCAACATTGGCAATCCGATTTTGGACATGATTCGAGATCCGGAAGGCTTTGACTATCTGGTTGTCGAGCTATCCTCCTTCCAGTTGCACTACACAGCGCGGTTGCAGCCGGTTGCCAGCGCCTTTCTAAATTTTGCCGAGGACCACCTTGATTGGCACGGTTCGGTTGAGGGTTATTTCCAGGCCAAGTCAAAAATCTTTGCCGGTACTGAGAAAGCCATCGTCTTCAATGAGGAGGATGCTCGTACTTTTGACGCCGCCAAGAATGCCGAGGTGATTGAGGGCGCCAGAGGCGTGAGTTTCACTCTGGGCATCCCTGCACGCTCGATGGTTGGTTATGTCGAAGAGTATCTAGTTGACAGGGCATTTCTAGAGGAGCGCGCAGAGGCCGCCTTGGAAGTTGCCGAGCAGTCGGACATCGAGCAAATTGGAGCGCTCACGTTGCCACTGAAGCAGAATGTTGCGGCGGCCACAGCCCTGGCTAGAGCGGTGGGTGTTGCACCGGCAATTATCAAGCATGCCATCGCAAGCTTCCAACTGTCTCCACATCGAGCTCAGTTTGCAGGCGAGCTAGGTGGCGTTCGGTTTATTGATGACTCCAAAGCCACCAACGCCCATGCGGCTGACGCATCGCTCAGGAGCTTTGAAAGGGTTGTTTGGATTGTTGGGGGATTACTCAAGGGCGTAGACATCTCGCCATTGATTGAAAAACACGCCAAACGCCTAAAGGCGGCAGTGATCATCGGAGCGGACACGTCCGAACTCGAACGGCTTTTCTCCCAGTCCTTGCCGCAATTGCCTCTTAGAGTCTTGACAGGAAAACCTATGTCTGAGGTGGTTCAGATGGCAACGGAATTGGCAACCACGGGAGACACCGTACTGCTCGCTCCTGCCGCCGCTTCGATGGATCAGTACCGCGACTACGAAGATCGTGGCAATCAGTTTCAATTGGCGGTTCGGGGGTTAGAGAAGTGACAGATCTCAAGAATTCACTGAAGCCGAAGTTTCGGGCCCAGTCCTTACCTTTTATTCTCTTGCTAGCACTCACTGTTTTCACAGCGGGTCTTGGCCTTGCGATGGTGGCTTCGTCAAGCGCTGTTGACAGCTTCAAGCAAAGTGGCGACGCGGGCGCACTATTTTATCGCCAGCTGCTTTACGCCGGTATTGGTCTCTTAGGTCTCGTGATTGCATCAAACATGCCCATGGGCTTTTACCGAAGATTTGGCTCGGTGCTGCTGCTTTCCACAATCGGGCTGCAAGTCGCAACTGTGCTATTCGGCCAGACCATTAATGGAAACCGAAACTGGCTAAGCATCGGACCATTCACGATTCAACCTTCTGAGTTTTTGAAACTAGCCATGGTGATTGCCTTTGCATTTTGGCTCTCACAGCTGAGCGATGATCCAATCCGAAACCGACAAATTTGGCTCAGGATTTTTTCCTACTCAGCAGTTGCACTAGGCCTGGTTGCCGTCTTGGGTCGGGATCTAGGCACCGGTGTTGTGATGGCTGTAATGCTCGGGTTTATGTTCTTGTTTGCTGGGATGAGCTGGGCACTTTGGTTCGGCATTTTGGGAGCTGGTTCCGCTTTGGCTGCAATCATGGTGATGTCCTCGCCATCGAGAAGAATTAGGTTTGATGCCTGGTTGAACCCTGATGCTGCAGACCCAATGGGTGTTAGGTGGCAGTTTGAGCATGGTACCTGGGCATTGGCCTCCGGAGGTATTTTTGGGACCGGTCTGGGTCGATCGAAACTGAAGTGGTCCTGGATTCCTGAGGTCGAAAACGACTTTATCTTCGCCATTATTGGCGAGGAGCTCGGCATGGTAGGGGCGATGTTTGTCATCCTGCTGTTCTTTGCAATGGGTTTGACTATGTATCACATCGCGAAAAGCCAAACCAATGCATTCAATCGCTACCTTGTCACCGGCATCATGCTCTGGATCATCTTCCAAGCGTTCATCAACATTTCTGTAGTGCTTGGTCTTCTGCCAGTGTTGGGTGTCCCTCTGCCACTGATTTCTGCAGGTGGATCGTCTTTGATTGCGACCCTTTCAGCGATTGGCGTGGTTTTGGCCGTCGAGCGAGACCGAGTTCTGCATCTTGGTCGACGATCGTGAGATTTTTGCTTGCCGGCGGAGGAACCGCTGGCCATGTCAACCCACTTTTGGCGCTGGGCGAACTTTTGCGAGCAGAGGAGCACCAGGTGTTTGTGTTGGGCACTCTGGAGGGGCTTGAGGCTCGGCTGGTTCCAGAGCGCGGCTTCGAGATGCTGACAATCGCCAAGGTTCCCCTTCCCCGCAGGATGACCCCTTCAACGCTTGCGTTTCCGTTTAGGTTGCTGGCGCAGGTTTTTAGGACTCTGGGGTTTATTCGCCGACATCGAATTGACTGCGTGGTGGGTTTTGGTGGCTATGTTTCGCCACCTGCCTACCTTGCCGCTTTCCTTGCTCGAAGGCCAATCGTTGTGCATGAGGCAAACTCGAGGGCAGGTTTCGCTAATCGATTGGGTGCAAAACTTGGAGCAAGGGTGGCGATTAGTTTTCCCAACACCAATCTTGAGGGTGAGCTGACCGGCATGCCTTTGCGTAAAGAAATTGTTGATTCACTCGGTGGTTACGACAAGGGTCAGGCCCGTGTTGAATTGGGCTTAGATCCATTGGCGCCGACCTTGCTAGTCACGGGTGGTTCTCTGGGTGCAAAACGCATCAACGACGCGATTCTGGGATCACTTGGACAACTAAAGGCTGCGGGGATTCAGACGTTACACATCGTTGGCGAGAGAGCCGGATTGCCGGATTTGAGTGAGCATGGATACGTCCGCATGACCTATTGCAACCGCATGGATGCTGCAATCGCCGCTGCAGACTTTGCAGTTTCTCGCGCTGGAGCATCAACCGTAGCGGAGTTCACCGCGGCCGGTCTACCAGCTGTTTACATCCCATATCCCGTCGGAAATGGGGAGCAGCGATTCAATGCTGAGCATGTGGTGGCAGCGAGCGGCGCCCAGCTGGTTGATGACAGTGACTTCACTGCGGATTATGTCCTCGAGCAAGTGATCCCAATTCTCTCGCATGCGGCGACATTGAAGTCAATGTCACAGGCTAGTCGATCTGTTGGAATACCCGACGCAACGCAGTTGCTGCGGGATTTGATTGTTCAGACGATGGATACTAGAGCCCGTGATTAAACCTGACTACTCGCAACCAATCCCTAACCAGCTTGGTACCGTCCATTTCATCGGGATTGGCGGTTCAGGAATGAGCGGAATCGCTCGACTTGTATTAGGTATGGGCCACAAAGTCACCGGATCGGATGTTCGTGAGAGCCCGAATATCACTCAGCTAAGAGAGTTGGGTGCACAGATCCACATTGGGCATGACGCTCAAAAACTCGGTACTCCAGATACCGTGGTCGTTACCTCAGCTCTGTGGCCCCACAATCCTGAGTTACTGGAAGCTAGGGGCCGAGGGTTGCCAATTCTTCACCGATCAGCCCTGCTTGCTCATTTAGCATCGAAGAAAAAGCTGATCTCTGTGGCGGGTGCGCATGGCAAGACCACCTCAACGGGCATGATCATCACCGGTTTGCACGAACTTGGAGCTGACCCAACCTTCGTAAATGGAGGCGTAATACAGGCGTTTGGAGCATCCAGCGGTTTTGGTGAAGGTGAACACTTCGTCATCGAGGCAGATGAGTCAGACAGTTCTTTTCTGCACTACAAGACCGCCGTTGCGGTCATCACGAATGTTGACCCGGACCACCTCGACCACTTTGGTTCACTAGAGGCCTTCCAAGCTGAATTTGCCAAGTTTGCAAATGCAGCTTCTGAGCTGGTGGTGATTTCAAGTGATGATCCCGGGGCGGTTTCGGTCACGGGTCTGCTGAACCATCCGCGGGTAATGACCTTTGGCGAGGCAACCACCAGCGATGTCAGGGTTTTAGATCTAGATGCCACTGGGGCCAATGTCAGATTCACTTTGGAGTTTCAGGGCAGTAGGGCTTCCCTAAAGCTTTCGGTTGCGGGTAGTCACAACGCTTTGAATGCTGCGGGGGCAGTGTGCACATTGGTTGGTCTGGGTTTTGATTTCAAGAAATCCGCCGAGGCTGTGGCATTGTTTGCAGGCACCGAGCGAAGATTCGAGCTACACGGTGAAAAGCGCGGCGTAAGCGTCTATGACGATTTTGCTCACCATCCCACCGAGGTGGCTGCAGCACTAAAGGGCGCACGTGCCGTGGTGGGTGACGGAAGGTTAATCACCGTTTTTCAACCACATCTTTACAGCCGGACCCGTATTTTTGCTCAAGAATTCGCTGAGGCTCTCGCGTTGAGCGATCAGGTCGTGATTACTGATGTCTATGCTGCCCGCGAAGATCCTGAACCTGGAATCACCGGTGAGACAATCAGCTCTAAGTTTGCCGACTCATCCAAGGCTCACTATGTGCAGAGCTGGGAAGATGTGCCAGCCAAGGTGAAAGAGCTAGCGAAACCGGGCGATTTTGTTATCACGATGGGTTGCGGCGATATCTATAAAATGGTGCCCGAGCTCTTAGGTGCACTGGAGTCAGAGTGAATAAGCCCGAGCGAGAGATCCTTGGGCGGGAGAAGAAAAGACTAAAGCGCTCAGAGAAAAAGCCTCAGAAAACCAAGCTTGGCGCTTTCGCGATTTGGGGCAGGTTCCTAATGATTTTCGGCCCGATAACTTTGTCGGGTGTTATTTTGGCGAGTTTCTTTACTCCAATGTTTGCCATTCAGAACATCGAGGTAACTGGCACGGAGCGACTGGATCAGTCTAGGTTGGAACTGTCCCTGACCAGCTTGCAAGATCGACCACTGACCACGGTCACTGAGTCGGAGTTAACTGAGCTACTGGGTCAGTTTCCGCTAATCGAAACCTTTACTTTTCAAGCAGAGCCGCCCCACACCCTGAAAATCAAGGTTCGAGAGCGCCAACCGATTGTTGTCTTGGTCAAGGGGGGCAAGAACTATCTATACGACGCGGCCGGTGTTCAGATAGCCGAGGCCGAAGATACAAAGACCTACCCATTTTTAGTTTTGATTGGTGAGGCAAAAGAAAATCCCCGATTTGATGCCGCCATCGATCTCTTGCTGTCTTTGCCTCAAAAGACCTATTCCGAGATTTTTTCGGTCGAGGTGACACCGCAGCTGACCTCCAAACTCGTTATGCGAGAGAGCAACACCGTTGTGCTCTGGGGAGATGCGTCTAATTCGATTCTGAAGGCTAAGGTGCTGGATTCGCTGGTTGAAACCGGCGTTGAAGACGGTGTTCTGATTGATGTTTCCTCTCCAAATGCACCGGTTGTCACCTACCCAGACTTTTAGCGCAGTGCTGGTTTGCGACACGCCCGCAAAGCTCAAGGTTTCAATGCTCTTTCGGGCCTACCTTCTTGGCGCAATTTGAATATCCTGAAAAACGCTAAGCCTCAGCCTTAGCTTTAGGGTTTCACGAGGAGGCAACCGGTGTCACAGCCAAACTATCAAGCAGTTATTAAGGTCGTCGGAGTCGGTGGCGGTGGAGTGAACGCGCTTAACCGCATGATCGCGTCAGGTTTACGCGGCGTGGAGTTCGTTGCAGTAAACACTGACGCACAGGCTCTTCTAATGTCTGATGCCGACGTCAAGCTTGACATTGGCCGCGACATCACTCGTGGCCTCGGTGCCGGAGCGGACCCTGAGGTCGGTAGGCGAGCAGCCCAAGAGCACGAGGCAGAGATTGAGTCTGCCCTCAAGGGTGCTGACATGGTATTTGTGACGGCTGGTGAAGGTGGCGGCACCGGAACAGGTGGCGCTCCAGTAGTGGCCCAAATTGCCAAGCGCCTGGGTGCATTGACCGTGGGTGTTGTTACTAGGCCGTTCAATTTTGAAGGTAAGCGTCGCGCAGTTCAGGCCGATGAGGGCATTCGTGCACTGCGCGAAGAGGTCGACACTCTGATTGTGGTTCCGAACCAGCGTCTTCTTGAAATGAGCAACAAGAAGATTTCAGCGCTTGAGGCGTTTATGACTGCGGATGACGTCCTAAGGGCGGGTGTGCAGGGAATCAGTGATTTGATTGTTGTCCCAGGACTCATCAACCTTGACTTCAACGACGTCAAGTCAGTTATGCAGGGTGCTGGAAGTGCTTTGATGGGCATCGGTACTGCAAAGGGCGAAGACCGAGCCATCCGGGCTGCAGAAATCGCAGTTTCCTCCCCGCTTTTGGAGGCAACCATCGAGGGTGCACATGGCGTGCTTCTGCTGGTCCAGGGTGCCTCTGATCTAGGCCTGCACGAAATCGACGATGCAGCCCGTTTGGTTCAAGAGGCGGTTCACCCAGAGGCCAACATTATCTTTGGTGCGACCATCGAGGACACCCTCGGTGACGAGGTGCGAATCACGGTAATCGCCGCCGGGTTTGATGGTGGTGAGCCAAAGCATCGAAAGTTTGAGTCTAGTGCGGTGGCATCAGCCGCTTTGGCAGCAGCCGGAGTGAGCACTTTCGATTCCGAGGCTGAGGTTGAGGCTGAGGAGGTTCAGCTCGTGGCAGAAGTTGAAGAATCTCCAGAGTCTCTAGATGCACCAGCCTTCGAGTTTGCTCAGTCCAAGCCTGCCGATGCTGCGCCACAATCTCCTGGCAGCTTTGGGGATGATCTGGATCTTCCCGAATTCTTCCGCTAATGACACTGGCCGAGCGTTATTACTCGGTTCGGGAGCGGATTAGCGAGGCAGCAAAGAGATCTGGTCGCAATTCGGAGCAGGTTGAGCTTGTCGTAATAACCAAGATGCATCCGGTTGCGGTCCCTTTTGAGCTTTACCAGCTAGGACACCGAGTCTTTGGTGAGAACAAGGATCAAGAGGCCAAACCCAAGGCTGAAGCACTTTTTGAGCTAGGGGCTATTGATGCGAGTTGGCACTTTGTCGGGCAATTGCAGTCCAACAAGGTAAAAAGCGTGCTGAGCTATGCAAGCTGCATTCACTCAATTGACAGAGATTCGCTGGCTAAGGAGCTAAAAAAGCAGTTGACGAGCAGTTCGACTAAGGTCTCAGGCTTTATTGAGCTAAATCTCACCAATGACCCTGGGCGGGGAGGGGTCGCCCCAGAGAATCTGGGCAACCTGGTCGAGAAGCTGGTGGAGGTTGATGGTCTTGAAATTCTCGGGATCATGGCAGTGGCAGGCTTGGGCGTCGATCCTCGGGTGGATTTTGAGAGAGCAATAGAATCTCGCGATGAACTTGTCGGGATGATTCCGGCGGCCAAAAACCTTTCGATTGGCATGAGTGAAGACTTCGAGGTCGCCATCGAAATGGGCGCGACACACGTTCGGATTGGCAGCGCAATCACAGGCCCCAGGCCGAACAACACATAGTCTGTAAGACAAAAGGAGTAGTAAATGGGTGTAGCGAATTCTGTAATGTCATTTTTTGGTTTTGGGTCACCTGAGACCGAGAGTCGTGAGACGCCAAAACCGCGCGCTACAGCTCCCAAACCTCGTCGCTCATCCGACATGTCTGAAATTGTGACTCTTGACCCACAGACCTACGCCGATGCGCGAGAGGTTGCAGCTAATTTCCGCTCCGGAGTTCCGGTTATCGTGAATATCGGTGCCATGAGCGAAGCCGATTCAAAGCGGATGCTGGATTTCATGATTGGCCTAAAAGAGGGCCTTGAAGGGCACCTCAGGCGAGTAACCCCAAAGGTATTTTTGCTCAGCCCAACCAATGTGTCCGTGACCGATGCTGACAGTGATCAGGATGATCCTGAAGACTTGATGGCCTAGGTATGAGCCTGGTTGGACAAATTCTGGTCTTTGCTCTCCAGATTTTTTTCTATCTAATGATCGCTCGGTTTATTGCCGAGTTGGTGATGAGCTTCAATCGTTCTTGGCGCCCAAGTGGGCTGCTGCTTCCTATTTTGGACATCACCTACACAATTACTGACCCACCACTGAAATTCGTAAGAAAGTTCGTTCCGCCCATTCAGTTAGGCGGAATTTCGCTTGATTTAGCCTGGACAATCGTGCTTTTTGGAGTTTTGATTTTGCAGGGCTTTGCCAGAGCGCTATAAGAGTGAATAACATAGGTCGCAGCACTTGGCCAAAAATCAGAGAGGTGCACGATGGCGTTGACGCCCGAAGAAATTCTGAGCAAGAGATTTCAGACCACTAAGTTTCGCGATGGTTACGACCAGGACGAGGTAGACGACTTCCTAGACGAAGTAGTTCTTGAGATGCGAAGGCTGATGGCCGAGAACGCTGATCTACGTGCCGGCCAAGGTGCTGGCGCGACTGAGGTTGAAAAGGTTGCCGTCCCTGAGTACCCCGTTGCACCAGAGCCCGCCTCAGGAGCTTCGGTCGAAACCACAGACGCATCCAGAAGCATTATCGAATTGGCGCAGAAGCTGCACGCAGACCATGTTCGCGATGGACAGCTCAAGCGCGACAAGTTGGTGCGCGAGGGGCAGGAGAGCGCGGCTCGCATGGTCCGCGATGCTGAGGCGCAGGTCCGCGAGGTACTGGGTCAGCTAGAGATCAACCGCAGAGCTGTCGAGCAGACCATTGAGGAGCTCAAGCACTTTGAAGCTGATTACCGCGGTCGTCTCCGTGATTACATTGAGGACCAGTTGGAGACCTTGATTCGTGAGGATGGCTACCAGGCCGAGGCTGAGGCTCAGAGCGCCGTTACCGGCTCATTTGCAACCATCCCAGAGCCTGTTTCGGTCAGCGAAGAGCTTGAGGATGAGAGTGAAGCAGAGATCGAGGCGGAACTTGAGGATGAGACTGTAGCTGAGGGTGAAGAACGCAAGTAGCTCGGTTGGGCGAACATATCTGTTTGCCCTAACCGCACTGGTAGTCCTTGGGTTAGATCAGCTCACCAAAGTTTTAGCCGAGACCTATTTGGTTTCAGGTTCGATTCCGATATTGGGTGATTTGCTGAGATTCACACTTGCATACAACAAAGGCGCTGCTTTTTCGCTTGGTTTCGGCGCAACCTGGGTGTTGACCCTCATTTCGACCATTGCTGTCGTCGCTCTGATTATTTATGGACCGAAGGCAAAAACCTATGACTGGTCTCTGATTGCGGGGTTTGTTCTTGGGGGAGCGGCTGGAAATTGGATAGATAGAACCTTCCGGCAGCCTGAACTATTCAACGGTCACGTTGTTGACTTCATTCAAATCCCATTCAACTTTCCGATTTTTAACCTAGCTGACACCTTTCTGGTTATCGGTGTCAGCTTGGCAGTGCTTCGGACAGCGTTGGGAGATGAAATTGGTGGCGGGCGTGCCAAGTAAGTACTTGCCGGTTCCAGATTCACTCGACGGAGAGCGTTGCGACAACGGCCTTGCAAAAATGCTTGGTCTTTCGAGGACCAAAGCGCAGGACCTAATCATTCAAGGCGCTGTTTCCCAGAACGGTGTCCCAGTTGGTAAATCTGACAGATTGACAATGGGCTCAGTGCTGGAAGTCGAGCTAGCAGAGGGCCCACCATCCCTGGAGGTCGTGGCCCAGGACGTCCCGGAACTGAAGGTTGTGTTTGAAGATGAGCACATCATCGTCATAGATAAGCCAGCGGGAGTCGTCTCTCACCCTTCAGTGGGCTTTGAAGGCCCCAGCGTTCCGGGGGTTCTGCTTGCAAGAAATATTCAGTTGGCCACCTCAGGGGCCCAAGAGAGGCAGGGGATTGTCCAGCGCTTGGACGTTGGCACCAGTGGCTTGATGGTGCTTGCCAAGGGTGAACGGGCCTACTCGGTTTTGAAGCAGGCCTTTCGTGACCGAGTAGTCAAAAAGACCTATCACGCTCTATGTCAAGGTCACCCTGATCCGTTGAATGGCACCATCGACACCCCGATTGCGAGAAGCCAAAAGCACGACTACAAATTCACTATTGCTGCCGATGGAAAAAACGCAGTGACCCACTACAAAACTCTCGAGCTCTTGCCTGCAGCAGCTTTGATGGAAATAGGTCTCGAGACAGGTAGAACCCACCAGATCCGAGTGCATTTCTCACACTTCCGGCATCCCTTGGTTGGCGATCCGCTCTATGGAGCGGATCCGACCCTGGCTGCAAAGTTGAAGCTTGAGCGGCAGTGGCTTCACGCAAAAAAGCTAGGCTTTAGCCACCCAATCACGCAAGAGTTTGTGGAATTTGAATCAGAATATCCACTCGATCTCCAACTCGCCCTCGAGCAACTTCGCAATGGTGCACTGGGGCTTTAGCATTTATCCCCTAGGGAAGGTGAAGTGTGTCTGATAAGTCTTTTGTCCACCTTCACAACCACACCGAATATTCAATGCTGGATGGTGCTGCTCGAATAAAGCAGTTGGTTGCCAAGGCTGCCGAAATGGAAATGCCAGCCATTGCAATGACCGATCATGGCAACACTCACGGTGCGTATGAGTTCTGGAAACAGTCAAATGCCGTTGGCATAAAGCCAATCATCGGTATTGAGGCTTATGTTGCCCCGGAGTCAAGGCTGTTGAAGCAAAAGGTGCGCTGGGGTGATGGCGGCGATGACGACGTTTCCGGTGGTGGGGCCTATAGCCACATGACAATGTGGGCTACCGACAACGACTCAATGCAGAACCTGTTTCGGCTCTCCTCCGAGGGGTATTTGTCGGGATACTACTTCAAGCCCAGAATTGACCGTGAACTACTCAACCGATACGGCAAGGGCATTATCGCAACCACCGGTTGTCCCGGTGGCGAGGTGCAGACCCGCCTGAGAATGGGGCAGTACGACGAGGCACTGAGAACAGCGGCCGAGTTCCGAGACATCTTTGGTGTCGGCAATTACTACGTCGAGGTAATGGACCACGCGCTTGCTATCGAGAAGCGAGTTCGCGATGACTTACTCCGATTGGCCAAAGATCTAGACCTGCCGCTGGTGGGAACCAATGATTTGCACTACACAAATCAGGAAGACTCGGTTGCGCACGACGCCCTGCTTTGCGTTCAGGTCGGCAGTAACCTGAACGATCCAAACCGATTCAAGTTTGAGTCTCAGGAGTACTACCTGAAATCTCCCAAGCAGATGCGCGAACTATTCAGTGAGATTCCTGAGGCTGCCGATAACACACTTCTAATTGCTGAACGTTGCGAAATTAGCTTTGAAAAGCGTGATCTGATGCCAAGGTTTCCTGTTCCAGAGGGGCAAACCGAGGCTCAGTGGTTCGAGCGCGAGGTTTGGGAGGGAATGGCAAAGCGCTTTCCAGCTGGTTACTCAGAAAAACACAAGGAGCAGGCCGCCTACGAGATTGAAGTCATCATCAATATGGGTTTCCCTGGTTACTTCCTGGTGGTTTCGGACTTTATTCGCTGGGCGCGAGAGCAGGGGATCAGGGTTGGTCCAGGGCGAGGTTCAGCCGCTGGTTCGTTGGCTTCCTATGCTCTGGGCATAACGGAGTTGGATCCACTTGAACACGATTTGATTTTTGAGCGGTTTTTGAACCCCGAACGTCTGTCCATGCCCGATATCGATGTTGACTTTGACGATCGTCGTAGGCCCGAGGTCATTCGTTATGTCACCGAGAAATACGGTGATGATCGCGTGGCGCAGATCGTTACCTTCGGAACCATTAAGGCCAAGCAAGCCCTGAAGGACTCTGCTCGAGTACTGGCGATGCCCTATGCGGTTGGCGAAAAGCTGACCAAGGCCATGCCACCTATGGTCCTAGGTCGAGATGTGTCTTTGGATGACGTGGTTAACGAGAGCTCTGAGCGATACTCAGAGGCTGCAGAATTCAGAGAAATCATCGCCAACGACCCAGAGAGCGCGCAGGTATTCGAACTAGCCCAGGGCCTCGAATCGTTGAAGCGACAGTGGGGAGTCCATGCTGCGGGTGTAATCATGTCGGCAGAGCCGTTGATGGATGTCATCCCAATCATGAAGCGCGAGGAAGATGGCGCAATCATCACGCAGTTTGACCAGCCTCCCTGTGAAGAGCTTGGCCTTTTGAAGATGGATTTTTTGGGCCTTCGCAACCTAACTGTGATTGACGATGCGCTTGAGAACATTCGAACCAACCGTGGGCAGTCTGTGGTTTTGGAAGAACTGGATCTAAATTCTGATCAAAATACCTTTGAGCTCTTGTCCAGGGGAGACACTCTTGGGGTCTTCCAGCTCGATAGCGACAACATGCGATCACTGCTCAGAATGCTGAAGCCAACCGAGTTTGAGCACATTTCGGCCGTGATTGCGCTCTACCGGCCAGGTCCAATGGGTATGAACTCACATACCAACTACGCACAGCGCAAAAATGGATTGCAACAGTCTGAGGGCGTGCACCCCGAGCTGATGGAACCGCTGCGCGAAATTCTAGATCCGACCTATGGCCTGATTGTCTACCAGGAGCAGGTTATGGCTGCAGCTCAGCGAGTTGCCGGCTATACACTCGGTCAGGCAGACCTACTTCGTCGAGCAATGGGAAAGAAGAAGCCCGAGGAGCTAGACAAGCAGTACGAGATTTTTCAGAAGGGCATGCTCGATAACGGCTACTCAGAAGGGGCCGTGAAGGCGCTCTGGGACACTTTGCTTCCTTTTGCTGACTATGCCTTCAACAAGGCCCATTCGGCCGGCTACGGGGTGCTCTCATACTGGACTGCATTCCTCAAGGCAAACTTCCCAGCCGAATACATGGCAGCCCTTTTGACTTCGGTTGGCGACTCAAAGGACAAGCTGGCCATTTATCTCAATGAGTGCAGGCGAATGGGCATCAAGGTCCTACCGCCAGATGTCAACGAATCAATTGGAGTATTTGCTGCGGTCGGGGAGGACATTAGATTCGGTCTAGGTGCTGTTCGCAACGTTGGTCACAACGTGGTGTCTTCAATCATTGAGGCTAGGACGGCTGAGAAGTTCACATCATTTGACGACTATCTGACTCGGGTGTCCCAGCAGGCCAGCACAAAGCGAGTTGTTGAGTCGCTCATTAAGGCAGGAGCCTTTGACTCGATGGGTCACACCAGGCGCTCACTAGTTGCGATCCATGAAGAAGCGATTGAAGCTAGCTCATCCAAGAAAAAGCAGGCTGCATCCGGGCAGATGGACCTCTTCGGATCGCTGATGGAGGAAGATCCCTCAATCATTCAAGTGCCAAATTTGCCCGAGTGGACCAAAAGAGATTTACTAGCTCATGAGCGCGAGATGTTGGGCCTGTATGTCTCAGATCACCCACTTGCCGGTCAAGAAGCAATGCTGATGAGACACAGCGACATGGGCACTCTGGCTCTGAAAGAGGGAAGCATCGAGGACGGTGAGACCGTCACTCTTGCGGGACTGGTGACCCAGGTTCAACACAAGGTTGCGCGCTCTTCCGGGAATCAATACGGTCAGGTCAGCCTCGAAGATTTCTCTGGGGAGATAACCGTGATGTTTATGGGCAAGACCTATCTTGAGAATCGCGAGAAGCTGCAAACCGACCTCACGGTCACCGTCAGGGGTCGTGTTTCCAGGCGTGATGACGGCATGACGCTGCAGGCTTATTCGATTGACGTCTTAGATGCCGGGCGCGAAAACGGGGGAGTGTTGAAACTCAGTATGAGCGAAAACATGGCCACCAAGACCAACCTCGAAAAGCTTCAGCAGATCCTTGAAAAGTACCCGGGACCTTGCGAAGTTCAGGTCAAACTTGTTGCAGCAACTTCGAAGCACTTTATGTTGCAGCAGCGCGTTGAGATTGGGCACGACCTCTTTGGCGAATTGAAGGCGCTCCTAGGGCCCGATTCAGTTAGCTAGGAGTTGTCTTTCAGGCGCTGACCCAGGGTGTGGTAACCGCGTTGGAAGTAGACGAGCGGTTCGGTCGCGCTTCTAAAGTTCTCGGATGAAATGGCATCCAGCACAATCACAGCGTTTGCCTCAACCTCGGTTCGGGAGCGAACCTTGGCGATCAGTACCGAAGGCACCTCGGTAAAAATCGGCACAGATTCTGGTCCTTGGACAAATTCAACATCGCTGAATCGTTGCTCTTTGTCAGCCGCCATTTTCTCCGCCAGCCACAAAGTCCCTGAATCAAGAGTGTGGATGGCCACGAATGCCCCAGGACAGAGGTGTTGATAGCTAGAGGAACCCTGAGCAATGTTTAGCGACACCAGTGGGGGATTGGAGCCCAGTGAGGTCACCGAGGAGGCGGTGAATCCAATCGGCTCACCCTTTTCCGTCACTGAGGTCACCACCGTGATACCAGAGGCGTGATTGCGGAAAACGGACTTGAGGGCTTCAGGGCCTTGGAGCTCGAAGCTCAGGATATTGTCATTCATCTCCAGATAAGGTTAGGGCATTCAATTCACAAGAAGTGGGTAATAGCGTGCGGAAGCTAACATTGCCAGCCGAGCTCAGGGCGAATCAGGTAAATGAGCTCATTCCACGGGCAAATGTAAGCATACAAAGCGTTGGCGAGGCTGTTGATTTGCTAATCAACGATGTGAAGAACAACTCACTGAAGGCCCTGATTGAGCACTCAGCGCGATTTGATGGAGTCACGCCAAATACCTTTCGAGTTCCGCAATCCGAAATAGCAGCCGCACTCGATTCATTGGACCTAGAGCTTCGCGTTGCCATCGAAGAGTCGATCAAGCGAGTCAGATCGGTTTCCGAGGCGACCCTGCCAAAATCCTCACATGTGGTGCTGGCCAAAGGGGCCGAGGTTGCACAGGTCTATGTGCCGGTTGACTCGGTGGGGTTATACGTTCCAGGCGGTAAAGCTGTTTATCCATCCAGTGTGGTCATGAATGCTGTCCCCGCGCAGGTAGCCAAGGTGCCGCGAATCGCACTTTGTTCTCCAGCTCAAAAGGATTTTGATGGGCTACCTCACCCGACCATTTTGGCAACCTGTGCCTTGTTGGGCATTGATGAGGTCTATGCAATCGGCGGAGCATCTGCAGTAGCGGCCTTCGCTTTTGGGGTCGAAGAGATTGGTCTTGAGCCGGTTCGAATGGTCACGGGGCCAGGCAATATCTTTGTAGCCGCTGCCAAGCGAGCACTCAGGGGAACAATTGGGATTGACTCTGAGGCCGGGCCCACCGAGATTCTGATTGTTGCGGATGAAACTGCAAGAGCGGATCTCATTGCTGCAGATCTAATATCTCAGGCCGAACACGATGAAAACGCGGCTGCTGTTTTGGTTACAACCAGCCCTGAGTTGATCTCGGAGGTCGAGAGTGAGCTCGATCGTCAGGTCCCGCTTGCCCAAAACCGCGAGCGAATTGAAATAGCCCTTGAGGGAAAGCAGTCCGCTCTGGTTTTAGCAAAAGACATGGAACAGGCAATTTTTGTGGCAAATGAGTACGCCACAGAACACCTGGAGATTCATGCTGTCGGAGCCAAAGACCTTGCCAATCAGATTCGTAACGCGGGAGCGATTTTTGTCGGTGAGTATTCACCTGTCAGCCTTGGTGACTACATGGCTGGCTCAAACCACGTGCTGCCAACATCAGAGCAGGCCAAATTTGGACCAGGGCTCGGGGTGCACACATTTTTGAGAGCCCAACAGCGCGTGATTTACAGCGCTGACGCGCTGCAAGAGATCAGTGGCTTGGTTGATAGATTTGCTATTGCTGAGGGCTTACCGGCCCATGGCACTGCCGCCACGATTAGGTTTGAAAAGTAATGCATTGTCCTTTTTGTCGAAATTCAGATTCCAGGGTGATTGATTCAAGAACCTCGGACGACGGTTCTTCTATTCGCCGGCGCAGGCAGTGTCCTGAGTGCCAGAAGCGCTTCACAACCATTGAGACAGCCAGCTTGATGGTCACTAAGCGAAGCGGTGTCACAGAAGCTTTCTCTCGCGACAAGATTGTCTCGGGCGTAAGAAAAGCTTGTCAGGGGCGACCAGTAACCGATGCCGACCTTGCCTTTTTGGCGCAGCAGGTCGAGGAGACTCTTCGGGCCTCTGGAGCGGCAAGCATTGAGGCTCAAGACATCGGGTTGGCAATTCTGGAGCCACTTAGAAATCTGGATCACGTGGCGTTTATGAGATTCGCTAGCGTCTACCAGGCTTGGGATTCACTTGACGATTTTGAGACCGCTATCAAAGACCTCAGAGGCTAGTTGCTGATGATCTATCGAGCAATTTTCAACCTCCTTTTCAAAAGAATGAATCCGGAGTTCGCCCATGACCTTGTGGTATTCGGATTGCGAACACTCTCTGCGCTCGGGATTCTTAGGGTTCGGAGAAAAAGAGCCACTGAGCCGGTCATGGGGCTGGAATTCGAGAATCGCTTTGGGATGGCCGCGGGTTTTGACAAAAACGCCGAGCTCATTGCGCCGCTGCACGCACTGGGTTTCTCTCACGTCGAAATCGGCACGGTAACAAAGCGACCTCAGTCGGGAAACCCCAAGCCGCGGATGTTTCGATTGACAGCTGTCAACGCCTTGATAAATCGGATGGGATTCAACAATGACGGGGCAGATGTGATTGCCCAAAGGTTGGAAAAGCTCAGGAAATCACATGCTCAGCTCCCAATAATCGGAGTGAACATTGGAAAAAACAAGGACACTCCCGCAGAGGCTGCACCCGAGGACTATCGGTACTGCACGCAGTTGCTGGCCCCGCTAGCCGACTACCTGGTCGTCAATGTTTCTTCTCCAAATACTCCAGGACTCAGAGACCTGCAACAGGTTGAATCACTTAGGCCAATCCTTGCGGCTGTTTTGGAAGTCGCCGCGAACAAGCCGGTTTTGGTCAAAATAGCTCCCGATCTCTCCGATGAGGACATTGTTGAAGTTTGTGAACTGGTCAACACTCTTGGATTGGCAGGCGTGGTGGCAACCAATACCACCATCTCCAGGGAGTCAGTTTCTGGCCTAGAGCATGCAAACGAGCTTGGTGGGCTGAGTGGTGTAGTGCTTCTTGGGAGGTCGCTTGGCTGCGTGAAGTTGGCAAGAGCGCACCTCGACGAGGGTAAGACACTAATTGGCGTTGGAGGGGTCAGCACTCAACAGGACTTCATGCAAATGCGCGAAGCCGGTGCAGACCTTGTTCAGGCTTACACCGGCTTCGTGTATGGCGGACCGCTATGGCCTCGCCGAATTACTAGCTAGCAGGGGCGAGTCTCAGGACTCCGGTTTAGCTCTGGGTCGCTCACGATGCTGCCCGCAAGCACCTCGTCAACCTTTTGCATGATATCCGCTGGGATTGTTTTCCCGGCAGCGGCGATGTTTGATTCAATCTGCTCTGGTTTTGAAGCTCCAACAATTGCGGCAGAGACGTTGTTGTTTTGGAGCACCCATGCAAGAGCGAACTGCGCCATGGTTAGCCCAAGCTCGTCGGCAAGTGGCTTTAGGTTCTGAACCTTGGTCAAGACCTCGTCAGACATGAACTTTTCAATAATGCCTGCGAGCTCTGGGTCGGCTGCCCTTGAACCTGCTGGAGCTGGCTGGCCAGGCAAGTATTTACCGGTCAAAACACCCTGTGCCATTGGTGACCAAACGATTTGACCAAGTCCAAGTTCAATCGAGGTCGGGATAACCTTCGATTCAATCACTCGCCAAAGCATTGAGTACTGCGGCTGGTTTGAGACCAGCTTGAAGCCCATTTGGGAAGCTAGGGCCTGACCCTCACGGATTTGCTCGGCATTCCACTCTGAGACGCCGACGTAGAGCACCTTGCCCATCTTCACAAGATCTGCAAATGCCTGCATGGTCTCTTCGAGGGGTGTCTCGTAGTCGAAACGGTGTGCCTGGTAGAGGTCGACGTAGTCAGTCTGGAGGCGTCTTAGAGATCCATTAATGGACTCAAAAATGTGCTTGCGACTTAGGCCACAATCGTTAGGTCCTTTTTCTGCAACCGGCCAGTAGACCTTGGTGAGAATTTCTAGGCCCTCACGACGCTGACCCTTCAGGGCATTTCCGAGCACGACCTCGGCAGCTAGGTTGGCATAGGTGTCAGCGGTGTCATAGGTGGTGATTCCACCGTCCAAGGCCGCGTGCACGGTCTTGATCGCAAGGTCATCCTCGACCTGCGAGGCGTGGGTTAGCCAGTTGCCGTAAATCAGTTCTGAGACCTTGAGGCCTGAGTTTCCTAGATATCTAAATTCCAATGGGTGTCCTATCTTTATAGCTCGTCGAGGCGAGTGAATCGTTTGACCTGTGGCTTTGGAATTCGTAGCGAGCGCATCTGGATCGAACGCATGGCCGCATACCAGGCGATTCCGCTCTCCAACTTGTCATCGCCAAATTTCTGTTTGATCTTCTTTTTCGCAGCTCTACCAACTACATAAGCGTCGATACCGACCACTCCAAAAATGCCCCACATTGCAAACAGCGAGAACAGCTGAAGCTCGTAGGAGTCGATAAAGGTGGTTAGAACCACGACAAATAGAAGCGGTAGCACCAGTTCACCAGCGGTGAAGCGGGCATCAACCACGTCTCTCGCAAGCCTTCGCTGAGGTCCTTTGTCCCTCGCGGTGAGATAACGCTCGTCGCCGGCCATCATGCCGTCGCGAGCCCTTTGTCGCTCTTCGCGAATCTTGTCTTTCTGCGCGGCCTTTGCCTCTTTGCTTCTATTTCCAACCACCGGCTTTTTACGCGCCTGTTCTTGCTGCTTTCGCGGGGGAGTGGGGCGACCTTTTCCGGCCGGCTGCTCGTTAGTTTCCGACATTTTTTCCTTCTTGAAATTGCCATTAGATTAGCTGGCATGTCATTTCAGTCTGCGCACTTCAGCGACGCATTAGTTGAACCTACCAAGCAATTCGTGGATTCCATATTCCCAACGGCACTGGGAACCCTTGGAAAACTAGTCAGGGCGCCTGGAATCGCATGGGAGAGCTTCGATTCAGAACAACTCGAACTCTCCGCAAAGATTGTCCAAGAGCAGTTTGAGAGCCTTGGCTTTTTTGATTTTGTTGAGATACGCAGGGCAAAAAAGCCCTCCGGCGGGATGGGCGCACCTGCAGTCTTAGCCAGGCGCTCTGGCTCTAACGGCGCCCCACATGTATTGCTATACGCCCACCATGACGTTCAGCCTCCGGGGGATGTCGAACTCTGGAACACACCTCCCTTTGAGGCAACCCTTATTGGTGAGAGGCTCTATGGCAGGGGAGCCTCAGACGATAAGGCCGGAATAGTGACCCACCTTTACTCGCTAAGGACCCTCATAGAGCTTGCTGAAGAAGTCAACATCGGCGTCACCGTGTTCATTGAGGGCGAGGAAGAAGCCGGCTCTGAGTCGTTCCAGAACTTCTTGCAAGAAAATAAAGAAGATCTCGAGGCAGATCTGATTGTCGTTGCAGACAGTGGCAACTGGTCTCTAGAAACTCCTGCGCTCACTACGTCTCTTCGGGGCATGGTCTCTCAGGTCATAACCGTCAAGACTCTCGACCACGCACTTCACTCAGGAATGTTCGGTGGCCCGCTTCCCGACGCGATGACCACAATGATCAGGTTGCTGAGTTCTCTGACTGACGAAAAGGGAAATGTTGCAATCCCGGGTCTTGAGTCAACGCCTTTGGAAGGCCCCGAGTTTTCTACTGAAGAGTTTGCCGAGCTGGCCGGCTTACTTGAAGGAGTCCAAAGGCTGGGAGAAAAGGGGTTGACCCAACAAATCTGGGGAGAGCCGGCTGTCACCGTGATCGGTATCGATGCCCCAAGTGTTGCGCTTTCTTCTAACACCGCTCAGCCAAGCATCAGCGCAAAGATTTCGTTGCGGTTAGCACCGAGCCAAGACCCCGCTTCAGGCCTGACCGCACTTCAGCGCCACCTTCGCAATCAAGTTCCCTTTGGGGCGGAGTTGATTTTTGGAGCGACAGAAGCCGGCCCCGGATATTTGGCTAAGGATGGCTGGGCTTCAAAACTAGCGAAGCAAGCCTTTTCGGCATGCTGGCCCAATGAGGCTGTTGAAATTGGGATTGGCGGGTCAATCCCCTTTATTTCCCAGTTTGCCGAACTGTTTCCCAATGCGGAGATCGTTGTGACCGGTGTTGAGGACCCAGACTCCAGAGCGCACTCACCAAACGAGTCTCAGCACCTACCGACGCTGAGGCGCGCAATCACTGCGCAAGCTCTTATGCTTCTACATGGGAATCAGCTAGCGCGCTAGCGGTTAAACTCTCTATCGGAGGTAACACATGTCACAGGTAACCACTCACGGAGTAACACTCACTGAAACCGCAGCAGGCAAGGTAAAGGCTCTGCTGGAGGCAGAGGGCCGCGATGACCTTCGCTTGCGCATCACCGTGCAGCCTGGCGGCTGCTCTGGTTTGATTTATCAACTATTTTTCGACGAGCAACTTGAAGAGCAAGACGCGATTGTTGACTTTGGGGGAGTCGAGGTAGTCGTCGACCAAATGAGCGTGCCATACCTAGATGGGGCTTCAATCGACTTCGAAGACACCATTCAGAAACAGGGTTTCACAATCGATAACCCAAACGCGGCAGGCACCTGTGCTTGCGGCGACTCGTTCAGCTAAAAACGACCGCTTTCAGCCTCTCAAGATCGAATCATCGGTTAGACTTGGGGCATCTCATGAGAAGTTTAAGGATGCCCCATTGAGTAATAACCGCCGTCGCTTTTCAGCCCTTGCGGTCCTTTCAGCTTCCGCTCTTCTGCTAACTGGTTGTTCACCAGAGCTAGAGCGCGGGTTCTTGCCCGATTCTGCTGGCGTGACCAACCACACTGATCGAATTATTGGTCTTTGGACTACCTCATGGATCGTTCTATTGGCTGTCGGAGTCATCGCCTGGGGTCTCATGGCTTGGGCTTTGATTGTTTATCGACGCAGGGCGGGCAACACCGAGATGCCTCAGCAGTTGCGATACAACATGCCGATTGAGACTTTGTTTACTGTCATCCCGCTGATCCTTGTTTTAGGCTTCTTTGCCTTTACAGCAAGAGACATGACTGCGATTGAGGCGAAGGTTGAAAATCCGGACGTTCACATCGAGGTAATCGGAAAGCAGTGGAGCTGGGACTTCAACTACGTTGACGAGAATGTTTACGAAAGCGGCATCCAGGCCCAGTTCACTGGCCAAGAAGAGAATGTCATGGACACTCTCCCAACTCTTTATTTGCCAGTCGGAAAGTCCGTTCAGATTGACCTGACCGCTCGCGATGTAATCCACTCCTTCTGGGTCGTTGAGTTCTTGTATAAAAAAGACATGTTCCCTGGATCCACCAACACTATGTACTTCACTCCTCTGAAAGAGGGGCGCTACGTAGGGAAGTGTGCAGAGTTGTGTGGTGAGTACCACTCAATGATGCTTTTCAATGTTGAGGTCGTATCAGAAGCCGAATACGACCGACAGTTGTCGCTGCTGGCTGCAAAGGGCAACGTAGGACTGTTGTCAACTGAATATGACCGTAACCAAAATCTCCCTGGTGGAGACCCGAGCATTAGGGG
>CBFIEQ010000004.1:0-41310 GCA_965661645.1 uncultured Aquiluna sp. | reverse complement strand
TGGCATCGGCAAGATCGGCTCACAGGTCGCTGGTGGTTTCAATGGCGGGGGAATCGCAGGAGGTTTCCGAACCAACGAGGGTTCCGGCGGTGGCGCAAGCGATATCAGGTTTGGCCCTGAACTTTCAGCTCGTGTCGTTGTTGCCGGAGGCGGCGGTGGCGGCGGAGGATTCTCGGGAGCCCCCGGGGGTCCTGGAGGGGGCCTTGAAGCGGCCGGTGGCCAAAGTGGCCAGGGCGGCGGGGGACTGGGCGGCACCCAGACCCAAGGTGGAGCGGCCGGGCTCTCCAATGGCGGTTCAGAGGCCACAGCAGGCCAATTTGGAATCGGTGGCTCTGGTGGCAGCGCTTCAAATGCCGGCGGAGGCGGAGGAGGTGGTGGTTGGTATGGCGGCGGCGGTGGCGGCGCCGACCAGGACAACTGCTGCACCGACGGCGGTGGCGGTGGCGGAGGCTCCTCCTATGCAGATGTCAACCACACTTTGGACATAGTTCACGAGGCTGGGGTTCAGCTTGGCGATGGTTACATTCGCCTGGGCTACCAAAAGGAACAATCACTACTTGGTTTCTCGGGAGGCCAGCAGGGTCAGTCGATCGAGTTTGTGCTGGAGCTAACCCTCCCACAAACCCTGTCGGCAGCAGACTTTGATCTAGCCGGCCTAGCTTGCACGGACCTTGAGTTTGTTGATCAGTTTGAGATTCAGCGAGTGCTTGCCACTGGCTGCGAACATGGCTTTCAGCAGCTGACTATTTTGACCTCCAAAGTCGGAGGCTTAGGCGATGGGCAAGTGATTGCCGAGGTTCAGTTTGACGCACTGGCTCCTGAAATCAGTTGGGAGATTGCGGAGGTTGATCACCTTTCGAGAACAGCAGCTATTAGCTATTCACTCTCTGAAGGTGAAATCAGCCCTGAGACTTTCAACATCTCGGGCTGTGAAAGTGTTTTGGTGACCAGCGATCGAATCGAGCTCAGCAACTGCAACTTGGCAAATGTTGAGGTTTCAATCTTTGCCTCTTCGCTTAGTGACGTATTTGGAAATCTGGGACCTGATTCTGACCAAACGCTCTCGATAGAGCTTGACTTGGTCAAGCCTGAGGTCAGTTTTGTGAATCTTGTCACCGACAGGGCAACTGGTTCTCACCAGGTCGAAGTTTCCCTGAGCGAACCCGCGAACTTGGACCTCTCTCAAGTGGTCCTGGTCGCCGATCAAATCTGTGACCCGCAATTTGAAGTCCTCAAGAGCGGCTACCTTTTCTTTGGTTCTTGTGGGGCGGGAAATTATCAATATCTGATCCCCAAAGATTCAGTTAACGATCAGGTGGGGAACCTAGGACCCTCAAGCGACACTTTGTTTAGTTTCTCGATTGAGGAGCCAGTGCAGGAGGTAATTGAGGAAGAAGAAATTTTCACTCCAGAGCCTCAAGATCCAGAGCCTCCAATTGTCTCTCAGCCTGAAACCACACAACCGGAGGAAGAGTCCGAGACTCAGGAACCTGAAGCACAGGAACCTGAAACACAGCAGCCCGAGAATCTAGAGCCTGAGATTGCAGAGCCTGTAACCTCGAAACCACCATCTCAGGAGACTGTTGCGCCTCCGGCAGTGCAACAGCCAATCACGGAGCCAGTTGAGGTGGCTGCCCCCGAGGAAGAGTCAACCGATGCAACTGATCAGTTACCGGTGTTAGTTGAGATTCCTCCAGCGGTAGTAGATCCGGAAATCGTGGAGCTTGACTCCGAGGCAATAGAGCAGGATTCGGACCTCCTTGGTCTTGTTGAGATCACTGAAATTCCGTCTCCAGAAGTTGCAAGCGTTGGTTTAAGTGACTCCACTTTGGTTCGCGAGCTAACTGATGCTGAGGAGCTGAGTCTCCCGATTGAGGAACCTGAGGAGTTGGCGCAGCCAGTCTTAGCACCAGTGGTGGCTGAGTTTGAGCCCGCGACACCTGCTCTACCAAGTATTTGGTGGCTTGGAGTTTTGGGGGTAGTTGCGGTTGGTCTCAGTGGCCTATTCGGCTATCGACTTATCGGAAAATGATGGTCCGTTGACCATCCAGTAGGACGCGGTGTTCCGAGAACCACTTGACCGCTTGGGTCAAGGTCTTGGACTCCGCGTCCTGACCAATTTCGACTAGGTGGGACTTGGAGTCTGAGTGCTCCACCCTGGTGACGTTTTGCTCGATGATCGGACCCTCGTCCAAATCCTCGGTCACAAAGTGTGCGGTGGCGCCAATTAGTTTTACACCACGGGCATGTGCTTGGGCGTAGGGGTTTGCGCCCTTGAAGCCAGGCAAAAATGAGTGGTGAATGTTGATGATTCGGCCTTTGAACTCTTCACAAAACTCGGGGCTGAGAATTTGCATGTATCGGGCAAGCACGATTAGCTCCACATTGTTTTCATGGATAAATTCACGAAGCTTTTGCTCGAATTCGAGCTTGTCTGAGAGGCTAGAGATCTTGTGGTGCTCGAACGGAATTGCGAAGAACTCTGCAAGCGGCGCAAGGTCTGGGTGATTGCCAAACACCTTGGAGATTTCAATGGGTAGTGAACCTGAGCGCTGCCTGAACATCAGGTCGTTGAGGGTATGGCCAGCTTTGGAAACCAGCAAAAGGGTTTTCATCTTTCGCCCAACAAAATCCAGCACATATTCCATCTGATACTTGGTGGCGATGGTCTCGAATCGCTCTTCAAAATCTGCCTTGGTGATGTCGGCTTCAATTTGCAGCCTCATGAAAAACCGGCCCGTGTCCTCGGAGGTGAACTGCTGGCTCTCGGTGATGTTTCCACCGGCCTGAACCACCGCACCAGAAATGGCGTGCACAATTCCGGGTTGGTCTGGACAGATAAAGGTAAGAACCCAGTGCTCTTTATTACTCATGCGCCCAATCCTATTGAGCGTGCCACGAGTTCTAGCGCTGGTTCGCTGGTAAACTCTCGCCATGCCAAATCAATCTGCTGCCTTCAATGCACCTTTGTCCGAGGTCGATCCTGAGATTGCGGCTGTGCTGCAGCAGGAGCTAGACCGCCAGCGTCACACGCTCGAGATGATTGCGAGTGAGAACTTTGTCTCGCGCGCCATCTTGGAAACCACCGGTTCCGTGCTCACCAACAAATACGCCGAGGGTTACCCCGGCAAGCGCTATTACGGTGGTTGCGAGGTTGTCGACATTGCTGAGGATCTAGCACGCGACCGCGCAAAGCAACTCTTCGGTGCCGAGCACGCAAACGTTCAGCCACACTCCGGTGCAACCGCTAATGCAGCAGTGATGATGGCACTAGCGAACCCAGGCGATCGCATCCTCGGTCTTTCGCTTGCTCACGGTGGTCACTTGACCCACGGCATGAAGCTGAACTTCTCGGGCAAGATGTATGAAGCTCATGCCTATGAGCTAAATCCAGAGACCTACCTGATAGACATGGACATTGTTCGTCAGCGAGCTTTGGAAACCAAGCCAGCGGTCTTAATCGCAGGCTGGTCTGCCTATTCAAGACACCTTGATTTTCAAGCATTTAGGTCGATTGCCGATGAGGTTGGTGCAAAGCTCTGGGTCGACATGGCGCACTTCTCAGGTTTGGTGGCAGCTGGAGTTCACCCGAACCCGGTTCCCTATGCAGACGTGGTTTCCACCACCGTCCACAAGACTCTTGCAGGTCCTAGGTCAGGTTTGATTCTGTGTAAGCAGGAGTGGGCCAAGAAGATTGATTCTGGTGTTTTCCCAGGTCAGCAGGGTGGTCCGCTGATGCATGTCATCGCTGGCAAGGCTGTTGCCTTCAAGGCCGCGATGCAGCCAGATTTCAAAGAGCGTCAACTTCGAACCATCGAGGGTGCTCAGATTATTGCGGAACGCCTGGTTCAAAAGGATGTTGTTGACGCTGGCATTTCGGTTTTGACCGGTGGTACCGACGTTCACCTGGTCTTGGTTGACCTTCGCAATGCCGCAATCGATGGCCAGACCGCTGAGAACCTGCTTCACGAAGCCGGTGTCACGGTGAACAAGAACTCCGTTCCTAATGACCCAAGGCCTCCGATGGTCACCTCAGGTGTTCGTATTGGAACAGCAGCTTTGGCAACCCGTGGTTTTGGTGCCAAGGAGTTCCATGAGGTTGCCGAGGTTATCGCTGGTGCTCTAAAGCCCGGCGCAGATCTAGCCAGCCTGAAGGCTCGGGTGCGAAAGCTAACCGAAGAGTTCCCGCTCTACCCAGGCCTCGAGGGCTAGTTTCTTGAGTGCTCAGCTACTGGATGGCCTGGCAACAGCCAAGGCAATCAAGGCTGAGCTAGCCCAGCAGGTTGCTGAGCTAAAAGCCAAAGGCATTACGCCAGGCCTCGGGACTCTTTTGGTGGGAGATGACCCCGGGTCGCACTCCTATGTTGGTGGCAAGCATCGCGATTGCGCTGAAGTTGGAATCAATTCGATTCGCATAGATCTGCCGGCAACTGCGACCAAGGCCGATGTTGTTTCAGCAATAAATGACCTGAACTCTGCCTCTGATGTCACCGGTTACATAGTCCAGCTGCCACTTCCAAATGGCATTGATGCAAATGAGATGCTCGAGCTGATTGATCCAGCTAAGGATGCCGATGGCCTGCACCCTGTGAACCTTGGCAAGCTGGTGATGAACGTATCGGGTGAAATGAAATCCCCATTGCCCTGCACCCCGAGCGGCATTGTCGAGTTATTGCAGCGCTACGGTGTTGAGACCAGGGGTAAAGAGGTTGCGATTCTTGGCCGTGGTCTAACCGTCGGTAGACCACTGGGGTTACTAATGACCCGCAAGGGAATTGATTCCACCGTCACTCTCCTACACAGCGCCAGCCAAAACATTCCAGAGTCGATAAAGCGGGCAGACATCGTGGTTGCAGCGATAGGTCAACCACACTTTGTGAAGCCAGAGTGGATCAAGCCAGGAGCTGCAGTGCTGGATGTTGGAATCACTCGAGTTGATAACAAGCTGGTTGGCGATGTTGACCCACAGGTTTTGGAAGTGGCAGGTTTTGTTTCTCCGAATCCCGGCGGCGTAGGACCAATGACCAGGGCAATGCTTCTAAAGAACGTTGTCTTGGCAGCTAGCTAGAACTGGCTTCTAATCGCCCACAGGTCTGGAAAGACCGGGTTGAACAGCGTGCTGGCTAGATAGCCTGCCCCGGAGGATCCACCCGATCCCATCTTTCTGCCGATGGTGCGCTCGACCATCTTGACGTGGCGATAGCGCCACTCCTGCAGACCCTCGTCAAGATCCACCAACGCCTCTCCGACCATTGATGCTTCCGGGTCATTCACGTGAAGCCAAATCAGTACCTTCTGCAGTTCTTCGTCTGGCACCCACGCCGTTTTGACGTCGTGGGAGTGCACGTGCTCGGGCAGCTTTGCTCTGGAGTCAAAATACTTTAGGGCCGAGTGCCAAAGCGATGGTCTTTCCATCGCTGCCTCTACCCTTGCTCTCGCAATCGAACCGGGGGCTAGGTGTTCTGCCATTCCCATTCCAGAAGATTTGTCAGCATCTTTGCCAGCCTGATCCCTTCTTCCGAGCACTGCCTCCAGCTCCCTGAACTGGGCTGATTGGAAACCACTTGCACTGCTTAACCGCTCCCTGAAGGAGTTGAACTGCAGCGGTGTCATGGTCTCCAAGATGTCCAGTTGAGAGACACAGGTCTTCATTATGTTTCTGACTCGGCCCAATAGTGCGAGCGATCGGTGAGTTTGACCTTGCTCGAGGCTTTTCTGAAGGGCAGCGATTTCGTGGAGGATCTGCTTGAACCAAAGCTCATAGACCTGGTGGATGGTTATAAACAGTAATTCGTCATGCTCAGGTCCATCTGAGAGTGGGTGCTGAAGCTCTAGGAGCTCATCAACCTTGAGGTAGCTGGTGTAGGTGAGATGTTTTTCGTGGCTCATGTGACGCGGTTTCCCTTATCTTCAAAGTTTTTGTAATCGCCGGATTCGACTAGGTCCCGAAGGCGCTTGAAGCCCTCAAAGACTTCGAGATAGCTGGTTGCCAGCGGTGAGATTGCCAACCTCAGTGTGTTTGGCTCTCGGTAATCGGGAATCACCTTTTTGAGTTTTCGTAATGCTGCAGCAATCTTCTTTGCGTCAGGGTGAGTCAGGATGATGTGGCCGCCGCGCTTGCTCGGATCCGCAGGGGACCCAAGGTCAAAGCCAAGTGGCTTGAGCCACTGGTTGTGCAGATCGACCATCAGCTTTGTGCCTATCTCAGCCTTGCGCTGAATGTTTTTGATACCCGCTCTTTCAATCATCTCAAAGGCGACTTCTACTGCTCTGATGCCTATGATCGAGGGGCTGGCAATCTGATACCGACGAATCGTCTCAGCCGGTTCAAAAAATGGACCCATTTCAAACTGCTTTTCCTGCGCGAACCAACCCTGGATCGGCACACGAAGTTTGGTCTGGATGTGTTTTGCGACGAATAACCAGGCAGGTGACCCGGGGCCGGAGTTTCCATATTTGTATGTGCAGCCCACTGCCAACTCCACACCGTTTTTCTCAAAGTCAAGCTCAATTGAGCCCACTGCGTGAGAGCAGTCCCAGATGACCGGAATGCCAAATTCCTCAGCGAGGGCGTTAATGCCCATGATGTCTTGCTTGGCACCTGAGCGATAGTTGATCGCCTGCAAGGTGATTAGCGCGACGTCGTTTGAGAGTAGCGGCCTGAGCGCTTCAACGCTGATGACCTCATTCTGGCTTTCGATTGCAATTGCACCAGGACCACCAGAGCCATCGGTGTCCAATGTGATGACCTCTTTGCCCAGTTGCTCTGCAAGGCCTGCGACTATGTAGCGATCGGTGGGGAAGTTGGCTGAGTCAACAATGACCTTGCTTCGCTTGGGTAGTGACCTAATGACCGCACCACATAGCTGATACAGGTTCACGCTCGTGGTGTCACAAACCAGAGTTTGACCCGGCCCTGCCCCAAGGGCTGCTCTGGCAAGCAGATCTCCGGCTGGCTGGGCCTGGTCTATCCAGTGGCTCCAGCCATCAACAAGTTCGTGCCCCCACTCCTTGGTTAGAAACTCTTGCGTGCGCTCAATTGTGCGCTTTGGGAGTCTTCCCAAGGAGTTGCCATCCAGGTAGCAAAGCTCAGGGTCGGTTATAAAAAACTCGGACTTGAAGGCTTTTAGGGGGTCTTGATGGTCTAGTTCTATTACATCTTGTTCGGTTATCGAAGCTTCGTTGCCCATCCCACCACTCTATTGCTAGACGAGCAGTTGGTGCTTTGCTAGCTCGGCGTAGAGCGGAGTGGATTTCACAAGTTCTGAGTGCGTGCCCGAACCAACGATGCGCCCGTTTTCAAGAACCAAAATCAGATCAGAATCAACAACGGTGGAGAGCCGGTGCGCAATCACCATCAGGGTTCGATTTTCTGCAACAGCGTCAATCGCTTCCCGCATGCGCTGTTCGTTTGGTCCATCCAGGGCGCTGGTTGATTCATCCAGGAGCAAGATGGCTGGGGTTGCCAATAGTGCTCTGGCAATCGCCAGGCGTTGACGTTCACCACCGGAGAGCATGATGCCATCCTCACCAACCTGGGCATCTAAGCCCTTGGTGTCGCGGTTTAGCACATCCGTTAGATTCACCTTCGCTAAAACTGCCCGGAGCTCATCATCGCTTGCTCCCTCTTTGCCCAAGAGCAGATTGTCTCTAAGCGTTCCGGCAAGAACAGGAGCATCTTGTTCGACATAGCCGATCTGCTCACGAAGGGCTGCCCTCGAGAAGTCTGTTACCGGCTGCCCATCTAAGAGAATGCGACCATCGGTTGGTTCATAAAAGCGCTCAATGAGCGAGAAAACGGTTGATTTGCCAGCTCCCGAGGGCCCAACCAGAGCAACTCTGGAACCTCTCGGGATCTCAAAGCTAATGGCCTCGAGGATTCCCTTGGACTCTTCATCTTCGTCAGCTTCGTAGTGGAAGGAAACTTGATCGAATGATATTGCCGTCTGGTTTAGAGCGACTCGGTGTGATTTAGGTTCACCCGGCTCTTCTTCCTCTAGCACCATGATCTCTTGAATTCTTGCTAGCGCGCCAAGAGCTCCCATGACCGAGGTGTAGGCACCAAAGGCGGAGATCAGTGGTCCGACCATGAAGAACAGCAGAATCACGAAGGTCACAAGTGATGCGATTGTGGTCTCACCGGTGGCAACCCTGAGCCCACCAAGACCCAAAACCACAATGAAAGCTGTGTTGAAGGCGACTTGCGCGATAGGAGCAACCACCGCGCTGAGCTTTGCGATGCTCAAACCCTGCTGATAGGCAGCCTGGGCGTCTTTATAGATCTCTTCAGTCTCCCGAGCCTCAGCTCTGGCGGCACGGATTGTTCTAATGGCGCTCAGCGCTCGCTCGACCGCCGCGCTCATTTCACCAACCCGCTGCTGAGCCTTGGTGGTTGCTGCGCGAATCTTCCGACCAGTGAAGGAGATTGCGAAGACTGCTGTGAAAACGACAACAAGTGTCGAGCTAAGCAGGACCGGGTCGATAAATGCCATCACAATGATGGCTCCAAAGAACTGCAGCATGCCACCCAGTGCATCTACCAGTCCCTGGGTTAGCACGGCCTTCAAAAGGGTTGAGTCAGAACCAACACGGGAAACTAGGTCACCAATTCGACGCTTGTCGTATTGATAGATGGGGAGCCTCAGCAGCCTCGCGACAAGTGCCTTCCTGGTTGAGAGAACAACCCCCTCTCCGGTGCGATAGAGCAGGTAGAACTGGAAGGCGTTCACCAGCGCCCCGACTATAACCAGCGTGACAATGGCAATCGCGAGAGTGGAGAAATCCAAGTTTTGTTCAACTGATTCGATCAGCTGGCCAATCAAAAGCGGCTGAGCGAGAGCAAGAGCGGAACCCAGCACCGAGAGCACGAGTGCAAAAATCAGAGCCTTGCGATGTGGCCTCACGTAGGGAAAAAGGTCTGTCAGTTTTGCACGTGGACCTTTGTACTCTCTACTTTTTGGGTTTTGAGTTGGGTCGTCGTAGTAGTCGCTCACGATAGTTATAACTTCATTTCTTTGCTAGCCCGTCCCCAAGAAGCTCCTCGTTGAGCAAGTAGTTAATCTCCTGAAACGAAAGTGCTTGGGTGTAGGCGGTGTTGTTTCTAAATCTCTCAAAATCAAGACCTCTGAGAAGGCTAGCTGTTACTCCGGCTTGAAGCTTCAGAAACATCATTGTTGTGTTTGGCTGACGTTCAAACTTTTCGATTACCTGGCCGCAGCCATAGCCAAACACCCGCATTGCAACATCGCCATCTGCGGGACTTACTTTTTGGAGGTAGCCATTGTCCGGAACCTGCATCTTGATCCTTTGGTCATCTCTTCTCTCCCAAATCTGGAAGCAGGTTCGCAGCTCATTGGATTTGGCTAGGGGTACGCCGTCTTGGTCTTGATAGATCAGGTTCACATCCTGATCGTGAATCAGGTGAAAGTTTGGGTCAAGTCTGTTTTGAACCGACCACTTGCGCCAAGACCTTGGGACCAAAAATGCTATGTGTGAAGAGAAGTTGGCAGCGTGATTGAAAAACGGGATTGAAAGAGCGTTGTTCCTGCCGAAAGGCGGGTTAGAAAGGGTTACCAGGTTGGACTCGTTTGTTTGAAATTTCAGGAAGTCGGCTTTTTTGACCTTTGGGTGTTTGGGGTGGGTGTCCATAGACATGATGTTCTTCGCACCAAAGGCATTAAGTGCCTCTAAAAAGCTTCCGGTTCCGCCAGCTGGTTCGAGGTAGATGCGATTCAATGGATGCTGGAGTCTGGCGAACAAAACCCCGGTTAGCTCATGGGCTAAATTTTCCGGGGTGTAGTACTGCTCAAGTCCGGTGACTCTGCGATTGCCCAGTTTTTCTGACACCAGAGAAACCATATCAAGAAGTAACGAACGCGTGCTGATTGGCGTTATTCTGGAGGGCTGCCTAAAGGCACACGAATTGGAGATTTGATTGCCAAAAGATGCAAAGCGTGAAGTTGTAATCCACGCCAAGAACCTGACAAAGAAATACAAAGACTTTGTTGCCGTTGATGGTATTGACTTTGAGGTCTATCGAGGCGAAGCGTTTGGGCTACTCGGTCCAAACGGTGCGGGCAAGTCAACGACCATGAAAATGATTTCTTCAGTGTCTCAGCGCACTGAAGGTGAGCTGAGCATCTTGGGCAAGGAGCCAAATCAAAAGGGTCCAGAGATCAGAGCTCACCTTGGTGTCGTGCCGCAAAAGGACCTACTGGATAGAGAGCTGAAGGTCTGGGAGAACCTGTTTGTCTATGGTCGCTACTTTGGCCTGAGTCGCAAGTTTCTCAAGACTAAAGTCGAAGAGCTATTGGACTTTGCCCAGCTCCAGGAGAAAAGAAACTCCAAAGCCGAAGAGCTCTCAGGTGGAATGCAGCGCAGGCTTGCAATCGCCAGGGGATTGGTCAACGAACCAGAGATTTTGATGTTGGACGAACCAACCACTGGCCTTGACCCGCAGGCTCGGCACATTCTTTGGGACCGCCTTTTTAGGCTCAAGGAGCAGGGTGTGACCCTTGTCATCACCACCCACTACATGGACGAAGCCGAACAGCTTTGCGATCGCTTGGTAGTGATGGACAAGGGCAAGATCATGGCCGAGGGCTCACCTCAGGAGCTAATCAAGAAGTACTCATCCAAGGAGGTTGTCGAAGTTCGCTTCGGCACCGACAAAAACGAAGAAGCTGCAAAGAAGCTGGCGGGTATGGGTGAAAGAATTGAAGTTTTACCGGACCGCATCTTGATTTATGCAACTCATGGCGAACAACTCCTGAGTGAAATCGTGGAGTCTGGGATGAACCCAATCACATCGCTGGTGCGCAGGAGTTCGTTGGAAGATGTCTTTTTGCGCCTTACCGGCAGAACGCTGATCGACTGATGGCATCAATCCAATATGTCCCAGGCCAGGCGGTAGACGCTGGTGATCCGGTGCGCTACGGCGCATTTCGGGTTGCTGAGTATCGCCTCAGAGTGGTGGGTAAGTGGTGGGGTTCAATTGTTGCCTTTGGGCTTGGAAACCCAATTCTGTTCTTGCTTTCGGTTGGTCTGGGCGTAGGCGCCCTGGTTGATGCCAACAATGGCGCTGATTCCCTTGGCGGAGTCGGCTATTTGCAGTTTGTTGCTCCCGCGCTTTTGGCCGCTGCTGCCATCCAGGGAGTGATGGATGAGGTCACCTTCCCCACGATGGACGGCTTTGTCTGGGACAAGGCGTTTTTCGCAATTGGTGCAACCTCTGTTTCGCCCAAGCAGATTGCTAACGGTGTAATGCTCGTCGCTCTGTTGCGAGGCCTCTTCACAACCGTTCTCTACCTTGGCATCTTGCTAGCCTTCGGGGCTGTTCCACTGTCTAGTGTGCTGCCGTTGCTGCTGACATCAATGTTTGCCGGTTTTGGCTGGGCGGCTGTGATGTTGGCTATTACGGCCCGACTTGAGAATGATGATGGTTATTTTGCGATCATCTCAAGATTTGTTGTGGCGCCGATGTTTTTGTTTTCCGGAACCTTTTACCCTCTCGAACAAATGCCAATCGTGCTGCAGCCACTTGGATGGGTCTCACCGCTTTGGCATTCGACTGAGCTGGGTCGCTTCTTGAGTTACGGATCCGAAATTGAACCTCTGATGTTCTTTGTTCACTTTGGTTACCTAGCGCTGCTGGGCATCGTTGGTATGGCGCTGACTTATCCCAAGTTTGAGGCGAGGTTGTCGAAGTGATCACCCAACTTGTGGTTTCGCAAGCCGTTGCGATTCAAGAGCGAAGAGCCAAGAAGCTTGGCACGTCAATCTATTCAGGGCGCTCGCTGACCTTGATTGAACGGGGGTTTAAGGCTTTCAAGAGCTCGAACTGGATGGTCGTGCTTTCTGGTTTCGTTGAGCCGGTTTTTTACCTGCTCGCATTTGGGTTTGGCATTGGTCAGCTAATTGGCAACCTGGAAGACGGTAGTGGGAACCTGGTTAGTTACGCCGCCTTCATTGCACCAGCCCTTTTGGCAACTAGCGCAATGAATGGTGCTATTTACGATTCCACATGGAATGTCTTTTTCAAAATGCACTTCGGCAAGATCTACCAGGTAATGCTCTCAACATCCATGGGCCCTTTAGACGTTGCACTTGGCGAGATCTTTTGGGCTTTGATGCGAGGAGTTGCCTACTCGGTGGGCTTCATGGCAATTGTGTTCCCAATTGGGTTGGTGACTAATGCTTGGGGGCTGTTGGCAATCCCGGCAGCAACGTTGATTGCTTTCGGGTTTGCGTCCTTGGGCATGGCAATAACTTCTTATTTGAAGAGCTTCCAGCAAATGAACTGGGTGACCTTCTTTTTGCTGCCAATGTTTTTATTCTCCGGAACCTTTTTCCCTGTTAGCGTCTACCCACAGTGGATTCAGAGCATCGTCCAGGCTTTGCCGCTTTGGCAAGGTGTAGAGCTAGTGCGCTCACTCATGCTGGGTAACATCAGTGTGAGCCTGTGGTCACACGTTCTCTACTTTGTGGTGATGATTGTGCTGGGTCTGTGGTTTACAACCACGAGACTAAAAGCGCTTTTTATGCGCTAGTTACCAAAATACTGCCAGCACGATATTCGTAAGAGTGAGTGCGCCAATCGCCCCAAAGACCGGGGTTGCAACACTGTCCTTTTTCCGGTTGATCATCACCAGGGTCACAACAATTGCAGCAATGATCGACTTGACAGCAATCTTTGTGTGATCAACTTCGAACCCAGCACCAAGAGCTATGCGCCACTCAGCAACTCCAACAAGCAAGATGCCGGTCACAAGTGCCGTCCAGGCGCCGTGCACCATCGCTGGCACTACTTTTGCTGCTTTCTGGGCCATTGCTTTCATTTGAGTCAGAAACCCGCCAAACAGCGAGGCAAGTCCGATGAAGTGCAGAACAATTAGGGTGTTGCGAGAAAATTCAGCAACCATTTCCATGGGTGTCTCCTTGAGCCATCAATTAGCTCTAAGCCTAGCTAAGGCTTCAAGGAAAGCATGTGAAGGGCAGCTTGAACAGCTTCGGCACCCTTATCCTCCTTGGAACCAGCCAATCCAGCTCTGGCTAACGCCTGAGCCTCATCATCAACCGTGAGTAGTCCAAAACCAATCGGGATCTGGGAGCTCAGTTGCAGTTCGGTTAGTCCGTTGGTGGCGGAGGAGCAAACGTAGTCAAAGTGCGGGGTGTCACCCCTGATCACAACTCCGAGTGCAATTACAGCGTCAGCACCCTTATCAATTGCATACTTGGCGGCCAGTGGGAGTTCGAAGGCGCCTGGAACTCTCTGCAAAGTTATCTCTTCACAGCCAGATTTCTCAAGCTCGTTCATAGCGCCTTGAATCAGGCCGTCCATGATTTCAGGGTGCCAAGAGGTTGCAACCACGTAGATTGTCTTGCCCTCGCCAGACACAACTAGCTGGGGTGCTCCTGAACCGCTCACTACTTCAGATTAGCGGGAATCATGTGACCCATGCGATCACGCTTGGCATCTAGGTAGCCAACGTTCTGCGCAGCAAGGCCCACGATCAGTGGCACAGTTTCATTTACTCTGATGCCAGCATCTTCTAGGTAGCGGCTCTTGGCAGGATTGTTGGTTAGAAGCTTCACGCTGTTGATTCCCAAATCCTGCAAAATTGCAACCGCAGCACCGTACTCGCGAGCCTCGGAGGGAAGTCCCAGTGCAAGATTTGCATCCACGGTGTCTAGACCCTGCTCTTGAAGTGCGTAGGCCTTGAGCTTGTTCAATAATCCAATACCGCGACCCTCTTGGCCGCGCAGGTAAATCACAACACCACCCTCTGGGTTCTGGGCAATTGCATCCATTGCACCCTCAAGTTGTGGGCCGCACTCACACTTCAGTGAACCGAATGCTTCGCCGGTGATGCATTCGGAGTGCATGCGCACAAGCACATTCTCACCGGTGGGGTTCCCAGCGATGATGGCAACGTGGTCTGCTGTGGTCTGCACATCGTAGTAACCGCGCACGGTGAAATCACCATGGGTGGTTGGTAGCTTTGCCTCTGCCTCGAACCTGATTCTGTTGGCACTTGCTCTGCGCTCCGGTGAGCGCTTCGCCATGTGGTCCTTGAGGTGTGAAATCGTAGTCATAGGGAGGTCAAACCTCTTTGCCACCTCAAATAATCCCTCGGCGCGCATCATTGTTCCGTCATCGTTTACCATCTCGGCCATCATGGCCACAGGCTCCAGGCCGGCTAGCTCCATCAAATCAACGGCGGCTTCGGTGTGGCCGGGGCGTTCTAACACTCCGCCAGCCTTTGCACGCAATGGGATTACGTGACCCGGGCGAAGCAGTGACTCAGGCACTGAGTTTGGATCTGCCAGCACTCGACCGGTGAGTGCACGCTCGTCGGCGCTGATTCCGGTCGAAGTTCGGCTAGCTGCATCCACGCTGACGGTGTAGGCGGTTCGGTGTGGGTCTTGAGACCTAACCCACATCAAAGGCAAATCCAACTGATTGGCTCGCTCCTCTGACATCGGAGCGCAGATGTAGCCAGAGGTGTGGCGAATCATCCAGGCGAGCCACTCCTTGGTGGCAAACTGTGCGGCGATGATGGCATCACCCTCATTTTCGCGATCCTCATCGTCAGTTACAAGCACGGGCTTGCCCTGACGAAGAGCTTCCAAAACCTCTTCGAGATCGCTGTAGATAATCTCGGTCAATTACTTGTGCTCCATAAGTCTTTCGATGTGCTTAGCCAAAACATCGGCCTCAACATTCACCTTGTCACCGGGCTTTTTGTAGCCAAGGGTGGTGACAGCCAGGGTTTCTGGAATCAAGGAGAGCCCAACAATGTCTCCATCAATCTCGTTTACGGTCAGCGAGATGCCGTCAAAGGTGATTGAGCCCTTCATCACCACGTACTTCATGAGATCGTGAGGCACCCTGATGCGCACCCAGTCCCAGTTGTCGCTCTTTTCGCGAGAGACAAACTCACCAACACCGTCGACGTGACCCTGGACAACGTGACCGCCAAACCTGGTTGTCGCGCTCATCGCACGCTCTAGGTTGATCGGGTCGCCCACCTTCACTTCGCTAAGACTTGAGCGCTTGAGGGTCTCCAGCATCACATCAGCGGTGAAGCCATCCTCATCAATCTCGATGGCGGTTAGGCAGGTGCCGCTGCAGGAGATTGAATCTCCACGACCGAGGTCGCTCAGCACCTTATTGGCACCGATGGTGAGCCGGATAGCGTCCTGCTGCTGCTCGATACCCTTTACTTCACCTAGTTCTTCAATGATTCCCGTGAACATCACGCTCTCCTTAGTCTGAGGTAGATGTCTCTCCCCAGCATTTTGTTTTCAACAATTTCAAGTTCTATCGCTGAGCCCATTGAGTCAACTCCGATGTCCTGCAGGCTCACGTTGTTTCCGCCAAGAAGCATTGGGGCCAGGTAGACGATGATTTCGTCTACGAGACCAGCCTTAACAAACTCGCTTGCGACCTTCGGTCCACCCTCAACCCAGACGCTCTTGACACCGATAGCCCAGAGCTCCTCGAGAGCCTTGGCTGGGTTGTGGCGCTGAATATGAATGGTCTTGGCCTTGTCATTAAAAATCTTCAGGTGGCTTGGTAGCTCTCTTTTACCCATGACAACCCGCAACGGCTGGCTGTCGTAGTAGCTGCCGTCCTGCCGACGCGCAGTTAGTTCTGGGTCATCGGCAAGTGCGGTCCCGGTGCCAACCAAAATTGCCTCAACCTCCGAGCGCTTCAGGTGAGAATCGGCTCTTGACTCCGGTCCTGAAATCCATTGGCTGGTGCCATCCTGGGCAGCAGTTCTGCCATCCAGGCTCGATGCCCACTTCAAAATCACATATGGCCTTTGGTTGCGGTTTGCAGTTAGCCAAACCCGGCCCTGATCCTCTGCTTGCGAGAGTAGAACGCCAGAGATGACTTCAATGCCAGCCTCTTTCAACCGCAAGCTACCCTTTGAAGAGTTTTCGCCGGGGTCGCTTGATGCATAAACCACTCTTGAGATGCCAGCATCAATCAAGGCTTGCGAGCAAGGGCCGGTGCGGCCCTGGTGGTTACATGGCTCCAGCGTCACGACTGCCGTGAAGTCGGCTGGAATTTTGCTGCTGCCGGTTTTTTCAAAGAGCTGTTTTAGGGCCATTACCTCTGCGTGATCGGTTCCGGCACCCTGGTGCCAACCCTCTGCCACAATCTCACCCGCAGAATCCAAAATCACAGCACCAACTTGGGGGTTCACACCTATTGGAGGGCCGTTCAGGGCAAGCTCAAGCGCCCGCTTCATAGCGACCTCGTAGTGCTTGGTGTCTTGCATTTGGCCTTCCCTGGTGCGTGCAACACAGCACCGCAGGGCAGCGGCAACAACAATCTAGCGGCGCAAAAATAGCGCCCTAGGTTCTTCTACCATCCGGACTTTAACCGTCGGTCTCGGAATTTCACCGAGTCAACCGCCTGAAGCTTCATCGCTGGCTGCGATGTTTCCAGTCGGGTCGCGGACTTTAACCGCCGGTTCAGATTTTCACTGACCCCGAAGAACTGTGCATTTAGAACAATACTCTTTTCAGGCTTTGAATTCCCTTAGAGCTTTGGCAGAAAGCCAATTTGGTCATAAACCTTGGCCAAGGTGTCCTCGGCTAGCCCGTTTGCCTTCTGGGCTCCAATAGCCAGCAGCCGATCAAGTTCAGCGCTGTCGGCGAGTAGCTCGTTGGTCTTTTGGGCGATCGGCCTCAGGTGCTCAATGACGGCCTCGGCTAGCTCTGTTTTGAGAGAACCGTAGCCAGAACCTTGGAAGTGTGTTTCAGTTTCGGCCATCGTTTTGTTAGTGATCGCGCTAAAGATTCCAAGCAGGTTAGAAACACCTGGTTTGCTCTCAGGGTCGAAGCGAATCTCACCATCAGTGTCTGTCACAGCGCTCTTGAACTTCTTGAGAATCAAGCTCTCATCGTCCAGCAGGTTGATCAGGCCCTTTGGGTCTGCGGCCGACTTGGACATTTTTGCGCTGGGATGCTGCAGGTCGAAGATTTTGGCGGTTTCCTTCAAGATCTCTGCTTTTGGAACCACGAAGGTTTCGCCGAACCTGGAGTTAAATCGCATAGCCAAATCTCGAGTGAGCTCTAGGTGCTGGCGCTGATCTTCTCCAACGGGGACCGCTTCGGGTTGATACAGCAGGATGTCGGCAGCCTGGAGGATGGGATAGGTGAAAAGACCAACAGAGGAGTTATCCGCACCACCCTTTTGGCTCTTGTCTTTGAACTGGGTCATGCGACTTGCTTCGCCAAAACCGGTAATGCAGTTCAGCACCCAGGCCAGTTGGGCGTGAGCGGGAACATGCGACTGCACGAACAAAGCCGATTGCTCTGGGTCAATGCCAGCGGCAATATATTGCGCCGCGGTCTTGCGGGTGTTGTCACGAAGCTGATCGGGAGCCTGGGGCGTGGTGATGGCATGTAGATCGACAATCACGTAGTGAGCGCTGTGAGTGGACTGCATCTTCACCCACTGGGTCAAAGCTCCCAGATAGTTGCCCAGGTGCAGGCTAGAAGCCGAGGGCTGCATGCCACTTAGCAGATTGGGCTTAGTCATTTTGGTTCCTAGAGATCGTATTCCACGACCACTGGTGAGTGATCGCTCCAACGAGCATCGTAGCTAATCGCCCTATCAACCCTGTAACTCTTTGCTTTCTGCGCAAGCTTTGGAGTTGCGAGCTGGTAGTCGATTCTCCAGCCAGCATCGGTGTCGAAAGCTTTTCCGCGATAAGACCACCAGGTGTAGGGGCCGGGGGTCTCGGGGTGGAAGTGTCTTCCAACGTCTACCCAGCCTTGACTGGCAAGCTCATCAAAATAGGCACGTTCCTCGGGCAAGAACCCAGCGTTTTTGAGATTGCCCTTCCAGTTTTTGATATCCAGTTCGGTGTGACCAACGTTTAGGTCTCCAACGACAACGGCCATCTTGTCCGCGGCAATTAGCTGCGCCATCCGATCGCGCATGGCGTCTAGGAACTTGTACTTCTCAACTTGCTTTGGGGTGTCGGCCTCGCCCGAGTGGACATAGGTGGAAACCACAGTCACAATCCCGCTCGGCGTCTCAACATCAACTTCAAGCCAGCGGCCAGCCGAATCGAAGTCTTTTGGGCCCAATTCGGTTCTGGCCTCTAGTGTCTTGAGTTCAGTCAATAACGCCACGCCAGCCCTACCTTTGGCGGTGGCCTCATCATCAAAGATCTGCCAGTTCTTCGTTGCTAGCGGCCCACTGGTGGAAAGATCTTCAAGATCCTTGCGGGGGGCCCTTACTTCTTGGAGGCATAGAACATCTGGTGAGGACTCTTGCAGCCAGGCGGCCATGTCCTTGCGGGCCGCTGCGCGGATGCCGTTGACATTTACCGTTGCGATTTTCAGCATTGCGTTTTGGCCTCGAGACTAAATGAGAGCGTAGAGGTCTTCGCCTCTAACTTCGATGGTGATTTTCCCCAGGGCGCTACTTGCGGGTCCCGCCTCAACCGCACCGGTTTCGACATTGAATCTCGCTCCGTGGCAACCACAGGCAATTTGACCATCCTCAACACCGTTCACGATGCAGCCAGAGTGGGTACAGGTTGCGCTGAAGGCACGATATTCGCCTGCCCTTGGCTGTGTTACCAAAATCGTGAGTGTTGAATCAACCGGGAACTTTGTGCCAGAACCAACCATCACATCGGCTGCCTTGCCGAGCAAAATCTCACCGGCAGTTTCCTCCGGTTGTTGATCAACGGTGGCCGAAGGGGGAGTGGTTTGGGCTGGCTCAGGTTCAGCTGCGCAAGCAGCCAAGGTTACGGTTGCACCAGCAGCTATCAGGCCACCAACTGCAGTTCTTCTGTCAATGCTCATTTTGAACCCAACAGTTTTTGTGGCTAGGGCCTTCCCCGCAAAATTGCCTGCTTCACCTCGGCAATGGCCTTGGTCACTTCAATGCCTCTCGGGCAAGCCTCGGTGCAGTTGAAGGTTGTGCGGCAGCGCCAAACACCCTCTTTGTCGTTCAGGATGTCGAGGCGAACCTGGGCACCCTCGTCACGAGAGTCGAAGATAAAGCGGTGGGCATTCACAATCGCTGCTGGTCCAAAGTACTGTCCATCGGTCCAGAACACGGGGCAGGATGAGGTGCAGGCGGCACACAAAATGCACTTGGTCGTGTCGTCATAGCGAGCTCGGTCCTCAGGGGACTGCAGGCGCTCTTTCTCAGGAGTATTGGTCGCCATCAGGAAGGGGTTGATGTCGCGATAGGCCTTGTAGAAGGGCTCCATGTTGACAATCAGATCCTTCTCTACTGGTAGGCCCTTGATTGGCTCAACGTAGATGGGCTGCGAGATGTCTAGGTCCTTGATTAGCGTCTTGCAGGCAAGTCGGTTGCGTCCGTTGATGCGCATCGCATCAGAGCCACAAACACCGTGAGCACATGAGCGGCGGAAGGTTAGCGAACCATCTACTTCCCACTTGATCTTGTGGAGGGCATCAAGCACTCGGTCTGTACCAAACATCTGGACGTCGTAGTCAACCCACTTTGGTTCCTGATCCGCCTCAGGGTCAAAGCGCCTGATCATCAGAGTCACCTGGAAGGATTCAACCTCGGCAATTGCTTCTTGTGCCATTAGTACTTACGCTCCATCGGCTGGTAGTTGGTTACGACAACTGGCTTCCAGTCAACCTTCATCTCAACTCCGGTTGCCTTGTCCTTCTTGTCAGTCTTGTAGGCCATGGAGTGAACCATGAACTTCTTGTCATTGCGGTCTGGGAAGTCCTCACGCAGGTGAGCGCCTCTTGACTCACGGCGCTCGCGGCAAGTGATAACGGTCACTTCAGCAAGATCCAGCAAGAACCCAAGTTCTACTGCCTCCAGCAGGTCGGTGTTGAAGCGCTTGCCCTGGTCTTGGATCGAGATGTTTTCATAGCGAGCGCGGAGCTCATAGATCTTCTCGAGAGCCTCGTTCAGGGTTTCCTCGGTGCGGAAAACCTGAGCGTTTTTGTCCATGGTCTCTTGCAGTTCCTTCCGAAGCTGAGCTACGCGCTCCTTGCCTTTTGCCTTGCGCACCTTCTCGAGCATCGCAAGGACTTCATCGGCTGCATTCTCAGGAACTGGAACCTGCTCTGCGGTTAGCGCGTACTCGACTGAGTACTGGCCGGCGCGCTTGCCGAACACGTTGATGTCCAAAAGCGAGTTGGTTCCTAGGCGGTTGGCACCGTGAACCGAAACACAGGCACACTCACCTGCTGCATACAAACCAGGCACAACGGTGTCGTTGTCGCTGAGTACCTCGGCCTTGATGTTGGTGGGGATGCCACCCATCGCATAGTGAGCGGTTGGGAAAACCGGAACTGGCTCGGTGTAGGGCTCGACGCCCAGGTAGGTTCTTGCAAACTCAGTGATGTCTGGAAGCTTTGCGTCAATTACGGCTGGCTCCAGGTGAGTTAGGTCTAGGTAGACGTAGTCCTTGTTCGGACCAGCTCCGCGACCCTCACGAACCTCGTTAGCCATTGCTCTTGCGACCATGTCGCGCGGAGCTAGGTCTTTGATGGTCGGTGCGTAGCGCTCCATGAATCGTTCCCCGGAGGCGTTTCGCAAGATTCCACCCTCACCGCGAGCGGCTTCTGACAGCAGAATTCCAAGCCCTGCTAGACCAGTTGGGTGGAACTGGTAGAACTCCATGTCCTCCAAAGGAAGACCCTTGCGGTAAATAATTGCAACGCCATCACCGGTGAGGGTGTGGGCATTCGATGTTGTCTTGTAAATCTTTCCGAAACCACCGGTTGCAAAAACAATCGACTTTGCGGCAAAGACGTGAATGTCTCCGGTTGCGAGCTCATAGGCGACAACGCCGGCTGGCTTACCTTCATTCATGACGAGGTCCAGCACGTAGAACTCGTTGTAGAACTCGATTCCGAGCTTCACGCAGGTTTGGTAAAGGGTTTGCAAAATCATGTGACCGGTGCGGTCTGCTGCGTAGCAGGAGCGTCTCACCGGAGCCTTGCCGTGGTCGCGGGTGTGACCACCAAAGCGGCGCTGGTCGATCTTGCCATCTGGAGTCCTGTTGAAGGGAAGCCCCATGTTCTCAAGGTCAATCACGGCCTGGACCGATTCTTTTGCCAAGATCTCGGCGGCGTCCTGGTCGACCAGGTAGTCGCCACCCTTGACGGTGTCGAAGGTGTGCCACTCCCAGCTGTCTTCCTCAACGTTGGCAAGGGCGGCAGCCATGCCACCCTGAGCGGCACCGGTGTGGGATCTGGTTGGGAAAAGCTTGGAGATTACTCCAACCTTTGCCTTGCCTCCGGCTTCAATTGCGGCTCGCATGCCAGCACCTCCGGCACCAACGATCAAGACATCAAAGGAGTGGTAGGTGACGTTCTCGTTTTGCTTTGTCTTTTGAGCCAATTTGAATCCTCTAACTAATTACGGTGCGGGACAGAAAGATGGGAGCAACTCCGCAGCGGCTCCCGCTGGGCAAGGGTCGAAGGTGAAGATAACCAGGGTGCCAAGCACAATCAACAGTGCGCACACAGCCCACAGCGAGGTGTTGAGTGCAGTTCTCACCTGCACCCTCTCGGTGTAGTCGTTCACGATGGTGCGCATTCCGTTGGTGCCGTGGATCATGGCCAGCCAAAGCATTGCCATGTCCCAGTACTGCCAGAACGGGTCAGCCCACTTGCCGGCAACGAATGCAAAGTCAATGGCCTTGATGCCCTCGCCCAAAACTAGGTTCACAACCAGGTGGGTGAAAACTAAAACGATCAGCAGCGGGCCACTGACGCGCATGAACAGCCAGCCGTACTTCTCCCAGTTGGCTTGCTTTTTGGTTCTTGGGCTGTTTGGAGTCTCGATTACAACGCTCATGATTCCCCCTTAGCCAAACACTCGCGCTAGGTGCATCGGCGTGAACGCCGCGACAAGAACAACTGTGATGATGATGACTGCCCAGAACATTGCAGCCTGGAACTTGATGCCCTTTGACCAGAAGTCAACTGCAATCACCCTCAGGCCGTTGAGACCGTGGAACAGGATTGCTCCGACCAGTCCAAGCTCTGCAATGCCAATGATTGGTGTCTTGTAAACCGAGATGACCGCGTTGTAAGCCTCAGGGCTGACGCGAACCAGGGCGGTGTCCAAGATGTGAACAAGCAGGAAAAAGAAAATTCCAACACCGGAAATACGGTGTAAAACCCAGGACCACATGCCCACTTTTCCGCGGTACAAAGTCCCTGCCGGCATAGTTACCAAGCTAGCCTCCATGGATAGACGATTGAGAAAAAGTCTATCCCAGCAATTCGCTTCACTTTTCTAAATAGATGTAAAACATCTAGGGTGAAGGCGTGAAACAAACCAATGCGTCAAACGCTGAGAAGTTTTTTGCGATTATTCCAGCCGGTGGAGTCGGTTCCAGGCTCTGGCCGCTCTCGAGAGCCAGTGCTCCAAAGTTCCTGCATGACCTGACCGGTTCGGGCCAAACACTCTTGCAAGACACCTGGGATCGCCTCGAACCAATTGCCAAGGGTCGCACCATGGTTGTCACCGGCAATGTGCATGCGGCTGCCGTGGCCGAGCAACTTCCTGAGCTCGATCCAGAGAATTTGATCTTGGAGCCCTCTCCGAAAGACTCAACAGCGGCTATTGCCCTGGCAGCAGCGGTGCTGCTCGAGCGTGACCCAGAGGTAATCATCGGATCCTTCGCCGCAGACCACGTGATCCTCGATCAAAAAGCATTTGAGCAAAGTGTCTTGGAGGCTATCGAAGTCGCAGCGCTGGGCAATATCGTCACAATCGGCGTGAGGCCAACCGAAGCGTCCGTGGCTTTTGGATATATCCAAAAGGGCAAAAAGCTGAAAACAGCAACCGCATTCAGGGTTCAAAAGTTCAAGGAAAAGCCATCTATTTCCGTTGCCAAAAAGTACGTGGAGTCTGGTGAGTATCTCTGGAATGCCGGCATGTTCATTGCCCCGGCAAAACTTCTTTTAGACGTGCTGGAGCAAACCGAACCTGAGTTGCACGCTCAAATCACCGAATTGGCTAAGGCCTTTGGAACTCCATCACAGAATGCCACCCTCGCGTCGATCTGGCCAAATCTCAAGAAGATCGCGATTGATTACTCGGTGGCGGAGCCTGCTGCTAAGCAGGGCGTCGTTGCTGTCGTTCCAGGAGAGTTCGAATGGCACGATGTTGGCGACTTCGCCTCCATCGCAGAATTGCAATCTCAGGGACGCAAGGGAAACCTTGCGGTCTTGGGATCAGCCCGGGTTTTATCAGATTCTTCTTCGGGCATTTTGGTTTCTGATACCAACCGCCTGGTGGCACTCATAGGCCTAGAGGACGTGATCGTCGTTGACACCCCAGATGCGTTGCTAATCACTACAAAAGAGCACGCCCAGAAGGTGAAATCACTGGTTGATGCCCTGAAGCAAACCGGTCATTCAGAACTTTTGTGATTGCAATAGTTTCAATCTTGTAAATCCTTGAGCTAGGCGCAATTTGGGGGACCCAGGGCGCAGTAGAGTTCTCTTACTTATGGCGTGAATAGCGCCACCCACTTATTCAGGAGGAACCCTTGAAGTTCAAGAATGTATCCGCCGCTTTCGCCCTTTTGGGTGCATCGGCACTTGTTCTGTCTGGCTGTGCAGCAGCACCAGAGGCAGAGCCAACAGCGACCGCTACCGCGACCGCTACCGAGTCCGCAGCTCCAACCGTTGACTTCCTAGCTTGTGCTGTTTCTGACGAGGCAAGCTTCGAAGACAAGTCATTCAACGAGTCCGTCAAGGACGGCCTTGAGCGCGCTGAGACCGACCTAGGTGTCCAGATTGGTCTGATCGAGTCTGACTCTGCAGAGCAGTTCGGTCCAAACTTGCAGGCGACTGTTGACCAGGACTGTGACATCACTTTCGCAGTTGGATTCAACTTGGTTGCAGACGTTAACATTGCTGCAGCCGGTAACCCGGATGTGAACTTTGTCACCATTGACGGCTGGAGCGAGGGCAACCCGAACCTAAAGCCTGTTACCTATGCAATGAACCAGTCCAGCTACCTAGCTGGATATGTTGCAGCTGCTTACTCAACAACCAAAGTTGTTGGAACCTACGGTGGAGTTCAGATTCCAGCCGTAACTGACTTCATGGATGGCTTCTACTACGGTGCAATGGCTTACGCTGCTGACTCCGGCGCTGACGTCACCGTGGTTGGTTGGGACGCTGTGAACCAGACCGGTTCATTTACTGGAAACTTCAACGCAAACTCGGGCGAGTCAAAGGCAATTGCCGCGACCTTGATCAACGAGGGTGCAGACGTATTGTTCCCAGTTGGTGGTGACCAGTTTGGTGCAGTCTCAGAGGCAATCAAGGAGGCTGGTGTTGACGGCGTAATGATCGGTGTTGACAAGGACATCGCGCTTACCTCACCAGAGTACGCTTCGATGACCCTTACCTCTGCCGAGAAGAGAATGGGCAGCGCTGTCTACGACATCGTTGCTGAGCTCTCTGCTGGTGGCGAGTTCTCGGGTGACGCTTATGTTGGAACCCTGGCAAACGCCGGAACTGGCCTAAGCCCGTTCTATGACTTCGACTCCAAGATCTCTGACGAGGTAAAGGCACGCCTTGCCGAGCTAGAGGCTGGAATCATTGCCGGTGAGATTGACCCACTGAGCTAAACCAAGTCAAAAACAAAGTTGGGGGCCGCAGATGTATATCTGCGGCCCCTTTCTTTGGCAGAATAGGGTCCTGCACGAAGGAGTGCTCAATTGAAATTAGAGCTTCGCGGAATCACAAAACGCTTTGGCACACTTGTCGCTAACGACTCAATAGACCTCACTGTTCAGGCGGGAGAAATCCACGCACTGCTCGGTGAAAACGGCGCTGGCAAGTCCACGCTAATGAATGTGCTCTACGGTCTCTACACAGCCGATGAGGGTCAGATCCTCTTGGATGACCAGCCACAAAACTTCAATGGGCCAGGAGATGCGATGGCCGCTGGCATCGGCATGGTTCACCAACACTTCATGCTGATTCCGGTTTTCACCGTCGCGGAGAATGTTGCACTAGGGAATGAGCCAACCGGGTTACTCGGCTCAATGGACATGGCCGCCGCCAGAAAAAAAGTAATAGAAATTTCAGATCGATTCGGGTTCAACGTCGACCCCGATGCCTTGATTGAAGATTTGCCAGTTGGTATCCAGCAGCGCGTTGAAATCATTAAGGCGTTATCACGAGATGCCAGAGTTTTGGTGCTGGATGAGCCAACCGCTGTTTTGACCCCACAGGAAACCGATGAGCTGATGGAGATTATGCGTCAGCTCGCCTCAAACGGAACCTCAATCGTGTTTATCACCCACAAGCTCCGTGAGGTTAAGGCAGTTGCCGACAAGATCACCGTTATTCGCTTAGGAAAGGTGGTCGGAACCGCAAGTCCCGATTCCTCAACTTCCGAACTCGCGTCAATGATGGTTGGCCGAGAGGTCGAGCTAACCGTTCAAAAGCAGCTCTCTGAAACCGGAGCAGCTCTTGTTGAAGTCGAGAAAATCTCAGTGCTCGATGATCGCTTGCATAGGGCAGTGGACGACGTGTCCTTCGAAGTCAAAGGCGGAGAGATTCTCGCAATTGCTGGCGTTCAGGGAAATGGACAAACCGAGCTCGCAGAGGCTCTGCTCGGTCTTCGCAGCGTAATCAAGGGTTCCGGAAGAATTGCCATTAGGGGGAAAGATGTCACTGACGCCTCGGTGCGTGGAGTCTTGGAGGCTGGAGTTGCGTTCATCCCCGAGGATCGCAAAAAGGACGGCTTGGTTTCGGAATTCACTATTTCTGAAAACCTGATGCTGAATCAGTCTTTCAAATCTAGATTCACCAGAGGCTTGGATGTGAACTTTGCAGTTCGAAACGAAATTGCAACTGATTTGGTCGATCGTTTTGATGTCAGAACGCCATCGATTCACACACCGGCAGGCAAGCTCTCGGGAGGCAACCAGCAGAAGGTTGTTGTTGCGCGCGAGCTAGCTAGAGATGTTGAGGTGCTGATTGCATCGCAGCCCACCCGGGGTGTTGACGTCGGATCCATTGAGTTCATTCACGAGCAAATCGTCTCCGAGCGCGATCGGGGCAAGGCCGTGATCCTGATTTCAACTGAGCTAGATGAAGTGCTGGCTCTCGCCGATCGAATTGCAGTTATGTATCGCGGAAAGATTGTTGGAATCGTTGGACCAGAAACTCCGAGAGAGACCCTTGGAAAAATGATGGCGGGAGTTAGCGCATGAGCGAAAAAGACGATCGTTTCTCCCAAGCCGTAAAGGAGATTTTGGCTGGAGGCCTTACCAGGACTTTGCTAGCTATTGTTCTTGGATTCTTGGTTGGTGCAGTCTTTATGATTGCCTCCAACAAGGAATTCATCGAGTCTTTGGGCTATTTCTTCTCGAGGCCCACCGATGCTTTTGCTGCGGCCTGGAATGTGGTTTCCTCTGGCTATGGAGCGTTGTTCAATGGAGCCATCTACAACGCAGATGCCGAAAGCTTTGAAAAGGCGATTAGGCCGCTCACCGAAACCTTGAGATTGAGCGCTCCTTTGATCGCTGCGGGTCTTGGCATTGGCCTGACCTTCAGGGTTGGGCTTTTCAACATTGGTGGAACTGGCCAGCTGGTCTTTGGAATTATCTTTGCCACCTGGGTCGCCACTCGAATGGAACTGCCGTTCTTTATCCACATGCTGGTTGCAGTGATTGCCGGAATAGTGGGAGCGACACTCTTGGGTGCCCTTGTTGGTTACCTAAAGGCTCGAACTGGTGCTCACGAGGTGATCCTCACCATCATGTTCAACTACGTCGCAATCTCAATCTTTACCTTCTTGATGCGCGATCCAAACCTGCTGCAGGAGGAGCGTGCCAGCGGCAATCCGAAGGCGGATCCAGCTGCAGAAACCGCATTGTTGCCAAAGATTTTCGGTGATGAATTCTCTGTCCACTTCGGTTTGGTGCTGGCGCTACTTGCAGTTGTTGTGTACTGGTGGCTGATGGAGCGCTCAACAATCGGCTATCGCTTGCGCATGGTTGGCCACAACCCCGATGCCGCTAGAACCGCTGGTATCAACGTGAACAAAACCTACGTTTTGGCGATGGCGCTTTCGGCAGCATTTGTTGGAGTGGCAGCCAGCAACCAGGCGCTTGGTAGCGCGGTTGGAGTGATTCCTTCTTCTCACGCTGGCATAGGCTTCGATGCAATCACGGTTGCGCTGTTGGGAGGATCCTCAGCTCCTGGGGTGCTATTGGCCGGTCTGTTGTTTGGTGCGTTCAAAGCCGGAGCTCCTTCGATGCAGGTGATTGGTATCTCCCCAGAAGTCCTTGGAATTGTCCAGGCTGCGATTGTTTTGTTTATAGCGGCTCCGCCTTTGATCAGGGCAATCTTCCGACTGCCTAAGCCGCAGACCAGCAATGCACTTTCCACTATTGCTAATCGCATCTTGCGCAGAGGAGGTGCCAAGTGAACCAGGTTGTTGAAGAAAAGGTCGGCTTCAAGGCGCCGATTGTGATGGCGGTCCTGGGATCAATCGTTCTTTTGTTCTTTGGTTTTTTAGGTAAAGAGGGTGATGTCGAGTTCCAACTCTCTAGGCGCCAAGACGCTATTCAGCTAGACCCAATTGTGGTCGAAGGTGTAATGCTAGGCATTTTTGCTGGGGTGCTAATGCTCCTGATTGCAGTGTTTTCGACCTTTAGGGCGGTGCGCAACCTTCGGACACCGGTTTGGGTCTCTTCGATCTTCGGTCTCATTGGCGTGATTGCACTACTTGGTTGGTTGGCTACTGGCGCAGCTGTTCCAGTGGCATTTATCGCCGGCACCGCTTTGGTGCTTGCCGTTCCAATCATCTTCGGATCAATGGCTGGTGTGATGAGTGAGCGAGTTGGTGTCACCAACATCGCGATTGAGGGCCAGCTGCTCACCGGCGCCTTTATGGCAGCGGTGGTCGCCACCATCACCAAGAGCTTCACAATGGGCATAGCCGCCGCGATGATTACCGCTGCAATCTTCTCGATGATCTTGGCCACCTTTGCTATCAAATACCTGGCTCAGCAGATCATCGTCGGCGTCGTGCTGAACGTTCTCGCAGTGGGCGTCACGAACTTCTTGTTCCAGCAGGTCCTAAAAGAGGACAGCGAGAACCTAAACTTCCCTGGAACTTTGGACATCATCAAGATTCCAGTGCTGAGCGATATTCCGATTCTTGGCCCGGTCTTTTTTGAGAATCGAATCACTGTCTACCTAGCGTTGATTGCAGTTCCGCTTTTGTGGTTTGTGATGTTCCGAACCAAGCTTGGCCTTAGAGCCAGGGCTGTTGGTGAGCACCCGTTGGCCGCCGACACCGTAGGTATCAACGTTGGAAGAACTCGCTTTTGGTGGGTGACACTGGGTGGTGCAATGGCAGGGCTCGGTGGTGCCGCTTTGACTATTGGCAACGCCGGGGCATTTGGTCGTGAGATGACCGGTGGCATCGGCTTTATCGCGTTAGCGGTGATGATTTTAGGTCGCTGGCACCCAATTACCGCATCGTTGGCTGCACTGCTTTTTGGCTTCTCAATCATCTTGCGAGTCTGGGCTAACCAGGTGAGCCCGGGCATCCCATCGGATTTCATCACGATGGTTCCCTATGTCGTGACCATCATCGCGGTGGTTGGATTTGTTGGCCGATCCAGGGCTCCAAAAGCACTGGCTCAGCCTTATGTGAAGGGCTAGACATGAACATCGATTGGGACCTGCTGACAAAAAGCGCTACCGAGGCTATGCAGCGGGCATATGCTCCGTACTCCGAGTTTCCCGTGGGAGCGGCTGCGCTGACTGACAGTGGTGAAATCATCACCGGCTGCAATGTTGAGAATGCCTCCTATGGAATAGGACTCTGTGCTGAATGCTCCTTGGTGAGCGAGCTGTTCCGAACCGGAGGCGGCAAGCTGGTTGCCTTTGCCTGTGTTGATAAGCACGGCAATGAGCTAATGCCCTGTGGTCGATGCCGGCAGCTTTTGTATGAGCACCACGCCCCAGGCATGCTGCTAAAGACAGTTTCTGGCATCAAGACAATCGACGAGGTGCTGCCAGATGCATTTGGCCCTGCAGATCTTTTGGAGCGCAAGTGAGATTCAGCGCGGTTGAACTGATCATCAAAAAGCGTGACCAGCTCACGCTGAGCACCGAAGAAATCAACTGGCTAGTCGATGCTTATACCAAGGGCGAGGTGGCCGATGAGCAAATGTCGGCCATGGCAATGGCGATTTTGCTCAACGGCATGGAGCGTGAAGAAATTCGTGATCTCACGATGGCAATGATTGCCTCGGGGGAGAGACTTGATTTTCAAGGCCTGAGTGCCCCAACCGCTGATAAGCATTCAACCGGTGGGGTTGGTGACAAGATAACGCTGCCGTTGGCTCCCTTGGTCGCCTCATACGGCGTTGCGGTTCCCCAGCTGTCAGGCCGCGGTCTTGGTCACACCGGCGGCACCCTTGACAAGCTCGAAGCTATTCAGGGTTGGCAGGCAAATCTTTCCAACACCGAGCTCTACTCACAGCTCGCCGAGATTGGCGCTGTTATTTGCGCGGCTGGTGCCGGCCTAGCTCCTGCTGATCGCAAGCTTTATTCACTCAGGGATGTGACCGGAACGGTCGAGGCAATTCCCTTGATTGCTTCCTCGATCATGAGTAAGAAGATCGCCGAGGGAACCTCGGCGCTGGTCTTAGACGTCAAGGTCGGCTCCGGGGCATTCATGAAAACCCTTGATAGGGCGTCTGAACTCGCGAGGGTGTTAGTTCAGCTCGGCCAAGATGCCGGCGTGAAGACCAGTGCGCTTCTGACAGACATGTCCACACCGCTTGGATTGAAGATCGGCAATGCCCTTGAGGTCGAGGAGTCAATTGAGGTGCTGACCGGTGGTGGTCCAGCGGATGTTGTCGAACTTACAGTCGAATTAGCCAGGGAGATGCTCGCTCAGGTTGGCATAACCGGCGTTGATCCAAGCGAGAATCTTGCCAACGGCAAAGCCATGGATCTTTGGCGCAAGATGATTACAGCGCAAGGTGGAGATCTTGATGCACCAATGCCAAAGGCCAAAGAGTGGCACACGATTCGAGCGACCGAGAGCGGCTATCTCTACCAGTTAGACGCACTTTCGCTAGGAGTTTCTTCTTGGAGGCTGGGCGCTGGAAGGGAGCGCAAAGAGGACGCTGTTCAGTTCGGTGCGGGTATTGAACTTCATCACCAGCTCGGCGCGCAGGTGAATCAGGGTGATGCACTAATGACTCTTTTTACCGATACTCCCGAGAAGTTTGAGCGGGCAATTGAGATTGCAACCAGTGGAATCAAGATTTCTGAGGAGCAACCCCCGGAGCGTAAGCTCATCCTTGGCAAAATCAGTTAGGAATCCTTAGATGGACATCGCAAAGCTCCCAAAAATCTCACTGCACGATCACTTGGATGGCGGTCTCAGGCCTCAAACCATCATCGAGTTGGCAGCCGCTGTTGGTCACCAACTACCAGCTGATAACGCCCTAGAGCTCGCTGACTGGTTTAGCGTCAACGCGAATTCTGGTTCATTGGTTCAGTATTTGGAAACCTTTGATCACACCGTTGCAGTTATGCAAACCAAAGAGGGGTTGGAGCGGGTCGCCTACGAGGCCGTGATTGATCTTGCTGAGGATGGCGTTATCTATGCGGAGCTTAGGTGGGCTCCCGAGCAGCACCTGGCAGGTGGACTAAGTCTTGACGAAACTGTCGAGGCGGTCCAGGACGGTCTTGAAAGAGGTATGGAGGAGATTGCTAAAAAGGGCGGTTTTATTAGAACCGGCCAGCTGGTTACCGCCATGCGTCATGCAGATCGTGGTCTAGAAATCGCAGAACTAGCAGTTCGCCACCGCAATGAGGGCGTGGTTGGTTTTGATATCGCTGGAGCAGAAAAGGGCTTTTTGCCATCGCGTCACAAGGTTGCCTTCGACTACCTGGCAACTGAGCTTTTCCCGGTCACCGTGCATGCTGGCGAAGCCGATGGCATCGAGTCAATCAAGGATGCCATCGTTTCAGGTCGTGCCTTGAGGCTTGGCCACGGAGTGAGATTGGTTGAGGACATCATGTTCTCTAGAACTGAGGGTGACACCGATTTGGTGGTCTTAGGTCCGGTTGCCCAGTGGGTTCACGATCGCGGGATTGCACTAGAGACATCACCATCTTCGAACTTGCAAACCGGCGCCTTTGCGCAATTAGGAGAATCAATGGCTGATCACCCCTTTGACATCCTTTACGATCTAGGCTTCAAGGTCACCGTGAACACCGATAACCGGTTGATGAGTGGGACGAGTTTGACTAAGGAGCTTGAAATCTTGGTTGACACCTTTGGTTACACTCTCGCCGACCTTGAGCAGTTCCAGCTCAATGCTGCTGAAGCCGCGTTCCAGGGTCTGCCAGAACGCGAAGAGCTGATGGATATCATCGAGATTGGCTTCCAAAAGGCCAGCGGTGACTAACAGCCTGATTGGGCCTGAGAGCATCAGCGTCGTTGAAAAGGTCGAAAACTTCTCGCGGGCGATCACTGTGTCGGCTGAGCTCTTGGTTGCCGGTGGTCATGCCGCACCGAGCTACGTGACGCGGGTGTTGGAGAATTATCAAAAACTCGGGCCGTATTTTGTGGTTGCCCCGCACATTGCGATCGCCCATGCCGCGCCTTCGGCTGATGTTTTCTCGCCAGGGCTTTCTCTTCTGAAGCTAAATCATGAGGTTGATTCAGGTGACTCTGCAGGGTCGCCGGTTTCTTTGGTGTTCTCGCTGTGCACCCCTGATAGAGATCAACACATTGAACTGCTCGGTGATTTTGCCGCCCTGATGAGCCGCGAAGGGATTGTGAACAGTTTGTTAAAGGCTTCCGCTGAAAGCGTTATCCGCGAAATTCTAGAAAGCTAATTGGTTAGATATAGCGTGCTTATTTATGCGGTGTGCGGTGCAGGGATTGGTTCCTCTGTGCTGTTGAAATCAAATGCGGATCGAGTCTTGGCCAATCTAGGACTGGATGCGACAGTCAAGGCGGTTTCGTTGGATGAGGCACTGCACCCAGACTCGATGGCTCAGGTGCTACTGATCACACCAGAGCTTGAGGAAAAAGTAGGCTCGATTCGCTCAGAGGTTGTTGTGATCGGTAACATCTTTGATCTTGCCGAATTGACCGAAAAACTCACTGCGTCGCTGGACTGAGCCTAGAGATTATCTCGCTGGCCCAACTCTCGAGTTGCGCTAGCTCAGCTTTTGCCCCATTGCCCCGAAGTTGCAGGTAGCACTTTAGTTTTGGCTCGGTGCCACTTGGTCTAAAGATCACCTTCAGCTCGCTGTTTGACAGCACCAAGGCATCAGTTTTCTGGTTTCCAGATCTAAGCAAGAAATCTTCCAGCTGGACTTTTCTTCCCAAAATCTCTGTCGGTGGTTCTGCTCTGAGGCCTCGCATCACGTGCTCAATGACACTGAGATTCTGGACTCTAATCGAAACCTGCCCGGTCGCACTCTCGCCGTAGAGCTTGGCAAGTCTTGTCAGTTCATCACCCAGGTCTTTGCCCTGGGCTTTTAGCTCACTCGCGACCTCGGCTATCAATAATGCCGCTGTGATGCCGTCTTTATCGGGCGTGAATTCAGGATCAACGCAATAGCCCAAGGCCTCCTCATAGCCGTAGTCGAGGTTTGGAACCTTCGAGATCCACTTAAACCCCGTCAGGGTTTGCTGGTAATCGATGCCGTGCCTTGCGGCAATCGGGGAGAGGTCTTGAGAGACAATCGAATTTGCGATTACCTTTGCACCTTTGGCTGCAAGGTGTTCGGCAAGGATAATGCCCACCTGATCTCCGGTTAGCAGTCGCGGGGGGTTGCCATACCCAATTGCTACCCGATCGGCATCGGGGTCATTGGCGATTACCAGATCTGCAGCGATTTCCTTAGCCAGCTCGAAAGCCAGATCCATAGCCCCGGGTTCCTCAGGGTTTGGAAAAGCCACGGTCGGGAAGTTGCCATCGGGTTCTTGCTGATTATTGACGCTGTTGATCTCGAAGCCGGCATTGGCAAAAAGATTTGCGAGGTAGCGGTGTCCAACGCCGTGCATGGCCGTGTAGGCAATCCTTAGAGCTGCTCGCTGTGTCTTCTTTTCCTGAACTGGGGCAATGAGCTGAAGTGCACGCTCCACATAGTTATCAACGAGCCGTGGCGAGAGCAGTGAGTAAGACTGATCTCTAGGTATTTCGCTAAAGACCTCGGTCTTTGCAATGTCTGAAATGAACCCGGCTATTTCAGCATCTTGTGGCGCAATCAGCTGTGAGTGTCCATTTGGTCCGCCCAGGTAGACCTTGTAGCCGTTATCTCTTGGGGGATTGTGACTTGCTGTCACCACCACCGTGGCACTTGCCCCAAGTGCCTTGCCAGCAAAGGCAGCAATAGGAGTTGGGACAACTTTCTCAAAAATTTGGGCCTTTATGCCGGCAGCTTGAAAGATCTCTGCAGACAATCTTGCAAAGACATCGGAATTAATTCGGCCATCAAATCCGATGACTACGCTCAGGCCACCACTCTTGTCCAGGTAGGTGGGCTTGCTGTGATTTAGAAACCTTGCAATGCCTAGCGCGGTCTGAGCGACAACAACCTGATTCATTCGGTTGGGGCCAGCACCCAGTTCCCCTCGAAGGCCCGCGGTGCCAAAGGCCAATCGGCTTCCAAATCTGGATCTCAAGCCCTCGAGGTCAACCGATTGTAAAAGGGCCTGAGTCTCAGCGCGAGTTGTGGCATCGGGATCCTGATCGAGCCAGGCATTAGCTGCAGCGATTAGATCCATTTAGAGCTTGACCACGATCTTTGCCAACAGCTCAGAGATCCGCGCTTCGGCATCTTTGCCTGCTTGCAGAACCTCTTCGTGCGAGAGCGGTGTCGATTGAATGCCGGCGGCAAGGTTTGTGATTAGTGACATACCCAACACCTCCATGCCGGCTTCTCTGGCAGCAATTGCCTCGAGCGCGGTGGACATGCCAACAATGTGCCCGCCCATGATCTTGGCCATCTGAACCTCTGCCGGAGTCTCGTAGTGAGGACCTCTGAACTGGCAGTAAACGCCCTCATCCAAAGAGGGGTCGACTGACTTAGCGATCTCCCGTAAGCGCCTCGAGTAAAGATCTGTTAGGTCAACAAACTTTGCGCCCTCAAGCGGAGAGGAAGCGGTTAGGTTGATGTGGTCTGAAATCAGCACGGCAGCACCACCAGCCCATTCGGGCTTGATTCCGCCGGCACCATTTGTCAGAACCATGACCTTTGCCCCGGCTGCCGCGGCAGTTCTAACCGAGTGAACCACCGAGCGGACCCCGTGATTCTCATAGAAGTGAGTTCTTGCGCCAATTACAAGTGCGTGCCTGGCATCTGGAAGCTTGATGGATCTAATTGTTCCCACGTGTCCGTGAACGGCCGGTTTTGAGAATCCAATAATCTCACTCGCGGGTATCTCACTCACGGTTTCACCAATTAGGTCCGCTGACTTGGCCCAGCCGGAGCCTAGGGTTAGGGCGATGTCGTGGGTTTTTATGCCGGATTTTTCTGCGATTTGGGTGGCTGCCTGCTGAGCAAATTCAAAAGGGTCGACGCCCTCTGCGTTGAGTGGATGAATCATAAAAATTGAGTCTAGCTGTGCAATGCTGCAGCTGAACTAGGGAAGAATAAGCACGTGAGCTCAAAACAAACTGCAGTGCATCGAATCGTAATCCTGGGCGGCGGCCCAGGCGGCTATGAAGCAGCCAGAGCCGGGCGACAGCTCGGAGCCGAGGTTGTGCTTATTGAGGAGAGCGGCATAGGTGGCAACGCAGTTCTCACGGACGTTGTGCCATCGAAGACCCTGATTGCAACCGCAGAGGCGGCTCAGCGAGTGGCGGTTGCCAAGACCCTTGGTGTGAACTTTTCGATTGATGGCAAGCGGGTTGACCCGAAGGTCGAAGTTGATTTTTCGGTTATGAACAAGCGGCTACTCTCGCTAGCAAAATCGCAGTCCGATGACATGCTCACAACTTTGAAGCAAGAGGGAGTCCGCATCATCTCTGGTCGCGGGTGGTTGGATGGAAATCACCACGTTGTGGTTCAGCCAACGGTTGGTGGCGAAACTGAGCGCATTGAGGCAAAGACAATTATTTTGGCGATGGGTGCCTATCCAAGAGAGCTCCCAAACGCGATGCCTGATGGCGATCGCATCCTGAACTGGAAACAGCTCTACAACCTCAGTCAGCTCCCAGAACACATGATCGTGGTTGGTTCTGGCGTCACCGGAGCTGAGTTCGCCTCCGCATATCTCTACCTGGGCAGCAAGGTGACTCTGATTTCTTCTAGAGACAAGGTGCTACCGGGCAGCGATGAAGATGCTGCCGATCTAATCGAAGAAGTCTTCAAGCGCAGGGGCATGAACGTCATGAATCGCTCTCGCGCAGAGAAGGTCGAGAACATAGGAAATGGCGTGAGGGTGACCCTCTCGGACGGCAAGACCATCGAAGGATCGCATGCCCTGATGGCAGTGGGTGCTATTCCCAACACCGCTGGTCTTGGTCTTGAAGAGGCGGGTGTCAGGCTCAACGAAACCGGACATGTGATTGCAAATAAGGTCGCCAGAACCTCTAGGGCAAACGTTTATGCCGTGGGAGATTGCTCAACGGGGCTGCCACTCGCCTCGGTTTCGGCGATGATGGGCCGAACAGCGGTCTATCACACCATGGGCGATGTCTCTTCTCCAACCAGGCTTAGAAACGTTGCGTCGAATGTCTTCACCGCTCCCGAAATTGCATCGGTGGGCTGGTCACAGTCCGAGATCGAGCAAGGTTTGGTGCGGGGCGAAATCGAAAAGGTGATGCTGGAGACCAACCCGCGTGCAAAGATGCAGGGTATTCGAGAGGGCTTTATTAAGCTCTACGCCTCCGTTGGTTCTGGAACCGTGATTGGTGGAGTTGTGGTGGCCCCGAGGGCATCAGATCTGATTTATCCAATCGCCATGGCTATTGAGAACCGACTCACAGTCGATCAACTCGCGAGGACCTACACCGTCTACCCGTCGCTCTCTGGCTCCATCGCAGAGGCCGCAAGTGCTCTGCACCAACCAATCGACTAGTCGGCAATCTCCAAAAGCTTGGTGCCAGACGATATGGTGTCGCCGGCCTTGACGGAGACCGAGCTAATCCTTCCGGCGCGATGAGCGGTAATTGGCTGCTCCATCTTCATGGCCTCTAGGACCACGACCAGATCGCCCTCTTGAACCATGTCACCTTCTGCGACATTCAGCTTGACGACCGTTGCCTGCATTGGCGCTATGAGCAAATTGCCCTTGGCTCCGGTGTGTGAGGTTGACCCTTGAGGGGCCCGTCGCTTTGGAGCGTGCCCCTGAGCTGAACCAATTTCACCTACCAGCAGTCGCTTCGGAACACTAACCGAAACCCGCTTGCCATTTACCTCGACGACAACGTCCTTCAGAGGATCGCTTTCGGGAGCTTCTGCTGCCTCACCACTCCAAGGTTCAATGTTGTTTTCCCAGTCGGTTTCAATCCAGCGGGTGAAGATCTCAAAGCTCTTGCCATCGCCAATGAAGCCGGGGTGGTTTACGATTTCTCGGTGGAACGGAAGAACGGTTGGTAGGCCGTGAACCTGCATTTCGGCAAGCGCCCTTCGCGAGCGAGCCAGTGCTTCACTTCGGTCTTTGCCGGTGACAATCAGCTTTGCAACCATTGAGTCAAAGTTGCCAGAGACATAGTCTCCAGAAACTACCCCGGAATCGACTCTGACTCCTGGACCGCTGGGAGCGTTGAACAGTTGGATAGGGCCTGGTGCTGGCAAGAAATTCTTGCCTGGGTCCTCGCCGTTGATTCTGAATTCAAACGAGTGGCCTTGAACCGTGGGGTCTTGGTAACCAAGCTCTTCGCCCTGGGCAATTCGGAATTGCTCTCGGACCAAGTCAATGCCTGTCACCTCTTCAGAGACCGGGTGCTCAACCTGGAGCCTGGTGTTTACCTCCAAGAACGAGATGGTGCCATCTTGAGCCACCAAGAACTCGCAGGTTCCTGCTCCCTGATAACCAACTGCCCGAAGGATCGCTTTTGAGCTTTCGTAAAGCTTTTGGTTTTGCTCGGCGCTCAAAAATGGAGCCGGCGCCTCTTCGACAAGTTTTTGGTGTCTGCGCTGCAGTGAACAGTCTCGAGTCGAGATGACCACAACATTTCCATGGGCATCAGCCAGGCACTGGGTCTCGACATGTCGTGGGCGATCTAGATACTTCTCAACAAAACATTCGCCGCGACCAAAAGCTGCTATCGCCTCTCGAGTTGCAGATTCAAATGACTCTTCAATCTCATTCTCGTTGCGAACAATCTTTATTCCGCGACCACCGCCACCAAAGGCCGCCTTGATTGCAACCGGAAGACCGTGGCTTGCAACGAAATCTTTGACTTCTTGGACCGACTCAACTGGATTGATGGTGCCGGGGGCTAGAGGTGCGCCAACGCTCTCGGCGACCTTGCGGGCAGAAACCTTGTCGCCCAGTTGCTTGATGGACTCTGGGCTTGGGCCAATCCAGATCAGGCCTGCGTCAATAACCGCGGTCGCAAACTCAGCATTTTCAGAAAGAAAGCCATAGCCGGGGTGAATAGCGTTCGCGCCTGAACGTTTAGCTAGAGCGATGACCTTGTCTATCGAGAGGTAGCTATCGGCCGCGGTCTCACCAGCAAGTGCAAATGCCTCATCGGCCAGTTTCACGTGCTGAGCGTTTCTGTCGCCATCGGCATAGATTGCAACGCTTTGAATGCCACTATCTTTTGCTGCTCTAATGATGCGAACCGCAATCTCACCGCGGTTGGCGATCAGCAGTTTTGTAATCCGTCGCTTGGCCATATTCCGATAGCTTATTGGCCTAATCCAGCAGAAATTTATCTGCTTCGAACAAAAAAATTAGCGTTTTGCTGGGTTTATCTCCAGAGCGCTTGATAGTCGTGACCAAGCTCAATCACAAGTTTGCGCAATTCCACCAGCGAGAGCCCGACCACGGTGTGGTAATCCCCAACGATTCGCTCGATAAAGGCTCCACCGCGGCCATCTATGGTGAATGCACCTGCCACCTGCAACGGCTCACCGGTTGCAACATAGTGTCTAATCTCTTGGTCACTAAGGTCTGCAAAGAAGACCTCGGTCTTCGACACCGAACCAACTCCCTTGCCCGCTTGCGAGTCATAAAGGTAGTGCCCAGAGTGCAAAAAGCCAGATTTGCCGCGCATCGATTTCCAGCGCTCAATTGCCACCTCTGGCTCTAGCGGCTTACCCAAGATTTGATTTCCAAATTCGAGTGCCGAGTCGCAGCCCAAGATCATCGAGTCTGGAAAAGAATCTGCAACCGCAAGAGACTTTGCTTTAGCCAACAGCGCTGTCAGTTCAGCGGCTGTTTCTGGTTGCTGACTTTCAACCAGTAGGTCTTCATCGACTCCAGGTGAGGTGATTGAAAAGCTCAAACCAGCTTCTTCCAAGAGTTTTTTTCGAGCGGGTGATGTAGAGGCAAGCACTAATTTGGTCACATGCCAAGGCTAGCTGTGGAACACTATGCGGGTGAGACTTACCCTCGAAATTGAAAAAGTTGCCCATGGTGGCGTGTTTGTAGCCAGAAGCGAAGGCCAGGTTTACTTCGTAACCGGCGCCTTGCCAGGCGAAGTTGTTGAGGTTGAGGTTACCCAGAGCGCCAAGAACTTCTCGCGGGCAGAGGTGGTTTCAGTCATCGAACCAAGTGAGTACCGTGTTCCACACTTCTGGAAAGCTGCCACAAAAGGCGCCGGAGGCGCAGAGTTTGGGCACATCGAACTTGACTATCAACGGCAGCTCAAGACTCAGGTGTTGAGCGAGAGTCTTCAAAGAATGGCGCAGCTTGAGTCAGATGTCGTCGTTGAGGCGGTCGGAGATGAATCGGAGAAGGGTCTTCGTTATCGCAGCCGAGTGCAGCTGAATGTTGATGCCTCAGGCCTTGCCGGTCCATCCAAGATGCGCTCCAACGAGATTGTTTTCACCAAGGAGCTGCCGCTCGCGCTTTTGGAGATTGAAGAGCTCGGGCTTCAGCTCAAGAACTACAGCGGCGTCCAAAAACTCAAGATCGCCGCAAGTAACACCGGAGATTTGCAGTGGCTGGTTGATGAAAAGGTTCATGGCTCGAACCAATTGGTTGAAAGGGTCGGCGGGAGAACATTCCGTCTGAGTGCCGGTGGTTTTTGGCAGGCCCACAAAAATGCGGCAGAGATGCTTAGCCAAACGGTGATTGAATTTGAAAAACTTCTAGATTTTGACCCCGTGAAGCAAAACCTTGACCTTTATGCCGGAGCCGGTCTTTTCAGCGCCACCAGCTCCGTGGTCTTCGAGAACGCCAACTTCACGGCTGTTGAGAGCTCTGCAAAGGCAGTTAGCTCGGGAGAGCGGTCCTCAACTGATCTGCCAAAGCTCAAGTTCCAAAAGGCTGACGTCTTGAAGTTTCTAAGAACTAGACCAGAGGGCAGTTTTGACACCGTGATACTTGATCCACCGCGCTCAGGTGCTGCGGGCAAGGTCATTGCACAGCTTGCAAGGCTTGCCCCAAGAAACATCATTTATGTGGCATGTGACCCGGTCGCTCTGGCAAGAGACTTGAAGTCACTCGGCGAGGCTGGCTACAAACTAAAGGCCATGCGAGCATTCGATATCTTTCCTCACACCCACCACTTTGAAACGGTTGTCGCCCTGTCCCGCTAATCTGAGGGGATGGAAAAAGTCCGAGTAGCCATAGTCGACGATCATGAGGCAGTCAGGCTTGGATTTGCCGGAAGTTGCTTAGAACACAATTTTGAACTTGTCGGTTCAGCCGCGACCGTTGATGAACTGCTTGCTCAGATTGAGGGCAAAGACTGTGAGGTTGTCGTAGCAGATCTCTCGCTGGACGATGGCTCCTTGGTGGAGGAGAATATCCAGCGGCTGGTTGAGTCCGGTCCTGCGGTTTTGATTTTTAGCATCGCAGACAAACCCAGCTTGATGAGGGCAGCATTACGGGCAGGTGCGATAGCGATTGTTCCAAAATCACAGGCCATGGCAGATCTTGCTGAAGCAATCAGGCTCGCAGCCAAGGGTGCGATTATCAACAACTCTGAGACGTCAGCAACTATCGATGCCGATATGTTGTTCAAAGAGGCAAAACTCTCAGCTCGTGAGCGCGAGGTGCTCTCGCTCTATGCATCCGGCATGAGTTTGAAGCAGGTTGCTTTCCAACTTGAGATCAAGCAGTCAAGTGCCAAGGAACACATTGACAGGGTTCGAGTGAAATACGCAAAGCTAGGTCGCGAAGCGGCCACAAAGGTGGACCTGTTCAAGCGTGCAGTTGAGGATGGCATCCTCTCTGGAGATCTGCTTTAGTGTCCACCGCCCTAGCCTCCTCGGTGAGTTCGGATTTGGAGCGCCAAATCCGAAAGGTGCTCTCGGTTATTTTGGTCCTGTCAATCTTTGAGTTGGTTGCCAATACCTTGGCTCAGGCGCAGTTACTGAACATCCTTGCTTTTTTGATGCTGGCAATTTTGATGCTGATTTCGTTTGCCACCTTGTTCTCTAGCTGGCTACGCGCCGGCGGCAATTTCTGGTTCTTGCTCCATGGCTTAGCGGTCGCGCTGGCGTTGGTTCTTTGGCCGTTTATGGCTGAGGGTTTTGAGGCTGGAGTGCAGAGTAAGCCCTGGATCTGGTGGACTCTCGGTTTGGGGGTTCTCAGTTTTGGCATTTTCACTCGCTGGTGGACTGGCGGTGCATTCCTATTGGTTATCTCGATTGGTTGGTTACTCGTCTTCACATCCGACATTGGAGGGGCTGCAACATTTGATGTTGCTTTGCAGGATGCCGTCTACCTGTTTTTGTTCGGTGGCTCAATTATCGGGATGCTGCACCTGGTTCGCCGAGGGGCGAAGAGTGCGGATCAAGAAAACTCAAGGGCAATATCGAGCGCAATCGAGCAGGCCAGAATTGACGCGGTTGAACGCGAGAGGCAGCGCCTAGACGCACTGATTCACGATCGGGTACTCAGCACTTTGATTTTGGCTGCGAACGCGAAAACCCCTGAAGAGCAGCAAAGTGCGAAGCTGTTAGCCAGCCAAGCAATCACGAGTCTTTCAGAGGCGGCCCAGGAACCCAGGGCAACGCCCAGCGTCACGCCACTTGGGCTCTTTAGGGCCTTGCGCAAGGCGGCACTGCAGTTGGTTCCGACAATCAACATCAGCACCTCAGGTGGCGGCTCCGAGCCGATTCCGGCCATTGAGGCGCAGGCCATCACTGAGGCGACCCTGCAAGCTATCG
>CBFIEQ010000003.1:0-45863 GCA_965661645.1 uncultured Aquiluna sp. | reverse complement strand
AGAGTGGTACAAACTACATCGCCCTTGTGACCCCAACGGGATTCGAACCCGTGCTGCCGCCGTGAAAGGGCGGTGTCCTAGGCCTCTAAACGATGGGGCCGTGAAGCTGGCGACTTCATTACTACCGACGCACAAGACTACTGGGCAAATGGCAAATTTCGCAACACCTAGAAAACTCTCAGGGATTACTTGAATGTTTGATTTAGGGTATTCGCTAGGAGGACTCTTGAGAAAAGCACGTTTTGGCATCATCGCCACCCTCGCGGCTCTGGCCGTTGGAGTGACCACAGCGATTCTTGCCCCTGCCCATGCTGTCCCCGATTATCCAACCGCGGCTGAGGTTGCCGCAGCAAAAGCGAACGTTCAAGAAAAGCAAAAGATGATCGAGCGCATCGAGGGCATCTTGGATGTCCTGGAAGACGAAGCCAGAGCGCTCGAAAAGATTGCACTACAAAAGAATGAAGCTCACAACCAGGCGATGGAGGCTGTCAACGTGATGGCCGGCAAGGTTGAGGGCCTAGAGCTCGCAGTTGATCAGGCCGAGGTTGAGGCAGTAGATGCCGAACGCCAGATGGGTCAGATTGTTGCTCGGATGTATCAAATGGGAACCAGTGGCGACCCAACCCTTGAGATTTTCTTTAACCCCGAGTCGGCTGATGACCTGCTATACCAGCTTGGTACCCAGGAGATGTTGGCTCAGCGCACTGATGCCATCTACCAGGCAGCACTGGACAAAAAAGCCCAGGCCGAACAGCTCGCAAACGAGCTAGCTTCGGCCCAGGCCGAACTGGAAGTTCGTCGCGAAGAAGCGAAGCGACTGTTGGACGAAGCCCAAGCTGCCGCTGATGCAGTTATTGCCAAGGTCCGGGAATCCGAGATACAGCGAGCCGAAATGATGAGCCAGCTCGCCTCGCTCAAAGACACAGCTTCAGATTTGGAACGTCAACGCCGAGAGGGGCTAGAGGCTGAGCGCAGACAAAACGCGATCAAGGCTGCACCGACCGCCCCCGAGCTTTACACCGTCTCAGATCCCGACTGGGCCAAGGTCGAGATCGCGATCGCTTTCGCCGAGGAGCAATTGGGGGAGAGATATGTGTTGGGCGGAGCGGGGCCAAACGTTTGGGACTGCTCGGGCATCACGATGAAGGCTTACGCGGCAGCCGGTACCTATATCGGGTGGCACTCGGCAACCGCGCAGTACAACGTGATGGCTAGCCAAAAGAAGTTGGTGCCATTCCAAGATGTTCAGCGTGGAGATTTGATTTGGTGGTCAACCGAGAAAGCTTTCTCTGGAGATAAGTACCACGTCGCCATCTACATGGGTGACGGCATGATGCTAGAAGCGCCAAACCCGGCTAGAACAGTCCGAATTGTTCCTGTGCGCTATGGAGAGCTTTGGCCATATGCTGGCCGTCCAACTGCCAACTAGTTCCAGCAATTCACTTCCAGGAAAAGCTGTGATCGAGAATCCAGTTTTTTATGGAACATGAGCGAGCTAGTACTCGCCAACCTTTTCGTAGAGCTTGGCGATGATCCACCAGTGACCATCGATCTTCACGAAGTTCAGATAGTCCTGCATGATCCCGCCAAACATTTGCAGCTGAACCTTGGCTAACGCCATTGATTCAGAGATCACGTCGATCATCAAAACCTGATCCGCTCTTGGGTTGCCAAGTTGTTGCGGGGATTGACGATTCACCACCTGATCGCGATAGATCTCATAGGGGCGAAGCACAAGTTCATTGCCCTGAGCAGAGTAAAGGGTGACGTTTTTATGGAACACGGAGTCGAATTTCTCCATGTCCTGCGAGTGCATCGCTTCGAAGTAGTTTTCGAGCGTTGCTCTGATTTCTTTTTCTACATTCTCCATTTAAATGGAGACTACAACTAACCCTTGTAGTTTGCGTAACCCTCGGCTAACACCTTCTCGGCAGCAGCCTTGTCGTGCCAGCCATCGAGCTTTACCCACTTGCCAGGCTCTAGGTCCTTGTAGTGCTGGAAGAAGTGCTCAATCTCGTTTTTCACCTGCTGCGGAACGTCGCCAATGTCCTGAATGTGGTCCCAGCGAGGGTCCTTAGCCAGCACGCACAAGAGCTTCTCATCCTGGCCACCATCGTCCTCCATGATCAGCATGCCCACTGGGCGCACGTTCATGTGGGTACCTGGGTAGACCGGATACTCGAGCATCACTAGAGCATCTAGTGGGTCCCCATCGCCACCAAGGGTGTTCTCAAACGCTCCGTAGTCAACCGGGTAGACAAACGGGGTGAACAAAACTCGGTCCAACCAAACCTTGCCGGTTTCGTGGTCAACCTCATATTTGTTGCGGCTACCCTTTGGAATCTCTATAACTACTTCGTGGCTCAAGGCATCTCCTAAATAGGCTTACAGCTAGAAAGATTACCGAATCGAGCGCAATGCCACTAAGACCAAGGCTCACTCCGGCGATTGCCGATGCTCGCAGGGCAGTTCGGGAGTGCTTCCAGCTGCCGAACCTCAAAGGCTCGAAGCGGGTTCTGCTCGCGGTGTCCGGCGGTCCAGATTCGATGGCGCTTGCGCTAGCCGCCGGCTTCGAGCTTCCCAAAATTGGAATCGAGCTCTCTGCTGCCATCGTGAACCACAACCTCCAGGAAGCCTCAGGGGAAATCGCAGCCCAAACAGCAGAACGGCTCAGGGGGATCGGCATCCACAGCGTCGTGCTCGAGATTGAGGTGCCACCTGGCAGCGATGGCCCCGAGGCAGCGGCCAGAGAAGCCCGGTATTGCGCACTGGAAAGACACAGACAAGAGGTGGACGCCGATTTCATTTTGCTTGGCCACAACCTCAATGACCAGGCCGAAACCGTTTTTCTGGGTCTAACGAGGGGTTCGGGCCTTAGGTCAATTGCCGGGATGGCAACGGTTGATGAAAAATTAGTTCGGCCATTCTTAGCTCTTGAGAAATCGCTACTAGCAACAGCCTGCAGCGATAGCAGAATTGAATACTGGGAAGATCCCCACAACCAAGATGATGTCTACACCCGAGTCAGAATCCGAAAGTTGATGCACACCATCGAATCAGAACTCGGTTCTGGAATTACCCAAGGATTGGTGCGAACCGCTCAGATTGCCAGCGAGGTTGACGAGTATTTGAGCCTTGAGGCTCAGGAGCTGATTTCGAGCGCCACAACCGCCGAGGGCTACTCGGTTTTGGAGCTCGGAGCTGCTCATCCTGCGCTCAGAAACAAAGCGCTGCGCCTTGTGTGTGACGCGCATGGAGCACGCTCGGTATCAAGCGCCCAGGTAAAAGCGATTGCGGAGCTAATTACCAATTGGCACGGGCAGAAACCCTTGAGTCTTTCTGGCATTACAGTAGAGCGGGTAAGGGACCAGATTCTCTTTCGCCAATCATCCTGAGACCCCGGGAGCACTAGTGCAGCTAAACCACCCAGACATCACCAAAGTGCTGGTTACCGCCGAGCAAATTAGAACAAGAATCGCTGAGATTGCTGCTCAGATTGATGAGCACTACGAAGGCAAGAACGTGCTTTTGGTGGGTGTTCTCAAGGGCGCGGTGCCATTCATGGCTGATTTGGCTAGGGCAATGGATTTGCCCACCACTCAAGACTGGATGGCGGTTTCCTCTTACGGGTCTGGAACCATCTCCTCGGGCGTGGTTCGAATCCTGAAAGATTTGGACACTGACGTGAAAGACCGAGATGTTTTGATTGTCGAAGACATCATTGATTCGGGGCTGACACTCTCTTGGCTCACAGCCAATCTCAAGGCTCGTGGGGCAGCATCTGTGGAGATTGTGACGCTGTTGCGAAAGCCAGAAGCTGCCAAGGTTGAAATAGCTGTCCGATGGGTGGGGTTTGATATCCCCAACGAGTTCGTTGTTGGCTATGGCCTTGACTACGACGAGCGCTATCGATCGCTAGACGGTGTCGGAGTGCTCTCACCAAGCGTCTACAGTTAACAGCTTTTATAGATAAGGCTTAGCCAAAGATTATGAAGTTGAAAAAGATTCTCAAGGGCCCCTGGCTCTGGATTGCCCTGGCCCTAAGCGTCGTGCTGATTGGCACATCGCTACTGTCTAGCAATCAGTATCAGCGAGTGGACACCCAGGAGGGTCTGGAGCTGATTCGAACCGGGCAGGCCAAGGCCGTCACCGTAATTGATGGCGACCAGCGAGTAGATGTTCAGTTGGTGAATAGCAACACCGACCTTGGTGAATATGTTCAGTTCTACTTTGTCTCGGGTCGAGCTGACACTGTTGCCGACATTGTTGCCTCCTCGCCAATCTCTGATGGCTGGACCGATGATGTGCCATCCACCCCTTGGCTGCTGGCAATCCTGGGGTCACTTCTTCCACTGATCATCATTTTGGCGCTGTTCTGGTTCCTGCTCAGCTCGATGGGCGGTGGCGGTCGCGGGGTCATGAGTTTTGGCAAGTCAAGGGCCAAGATGGTCACCAAGGAGACCTCATCAATTACCTTCGAGGATGTCGCCGGTATTGAAGAGGCGCTCGAAGAGCTCACCGAGATCAAAGAATTCCTAAAGAGCCCAAAGAAATTCGTGGACATGGGCGCCAAGATCCCAAGAGGCGTTTTGCTCTATGGCCCTCCGGGAACCGGAAAAACCCTGATTGCAAAGGCAGTTGCCGGCGAAGCCGGAGTCCCCTTCTTCTCTATTTCTGGATCTGACTTTGTCGAAATGTTCGTCGGCGTTGGTGCCTCCAGGGTTCGAGATCTTTTCGAGCAGGCCAAGCAATCAGCCCCCGCCATCATCTTTGTTGACGAAATCGATGCCGTTGGTCGCCACCGCGGCACCGGTATTGGCGGCGGCAACGACGAGCGTGAACAGACCCTGAACCAGCTCTTGGTTGAGATGGATGGTTTTGACACCAGCACCAACGTGATCTTGATTGCAGCAACCAACCGCCCAGACGTTTTGGATCCGGCACTTTTGCGCCCGGGTCGCTTCGACCGTCAGGTTGGTGTGAATGCCCCAGACCTAAAGGGTCGCGAGCAGATCTTGAAGGTGCATGCCAAGAACAAGCCGATCGCGAAAGACATCGACCTAGCCTTGGTCGCAAGGCGCACTCCCGGTTTTACCGGAGCAGATCTCGCCAATGTTCTAAACGAATCGGCCCTCTTAGCTGCAAGGCTAAACCGACCAGAAATAACCGACGAGATTATTGATGAAGCGATTGACCGAGTGATTGGTGGACCTCAAAAGAAGTCCGCAATCATGAAGGACAAGGAGCGCCTTATCACCGCCTATCACGAGGCAGGTCATGCACTAGTTGCTGGAGCGTTGAACTATTCGGACCCAGTGACCAAGATCACGATTCTCCCCAGGGGTCGCGCCCTCGGTTACACCATGGTGATGCCCATGGAGGATCGCTACTCAATCACTCGCAATCAGCTTTTGGATCAAATCGCCTATGCCATGGGCGGCCGCATTGCCGAGGAGATTGTCTTTAAGGACCCGACCACCGGTGCCTCGAACGACTTTGAGAAGGCGACAAATATCGCAAGAACCATGGTCACCAAATACGGCATGAGTGCCAAGGTAGGTGCCATCTCGCTCGGCTCTGGTTCGTCTGAACCCTTCTTAGGTCGCGAACTCGCAACCCACTCGAACTACTCGAATGAGATGGCTCAGGTTGTCGATAACGAGGTCCAGGCAATCTTGGATGGTGCTCTTGACGAAGCTCACAAGGCCCTCACTACAAACCGCCGAATCTTGGACAAGTTGGCAAAGGAGCTCTTGGAGAAGGAGACTCTCAACCAAGACGAGATTGCAACTATTTTCAAGGGCGTCAAGAAGGTTGCTGAGCGATCAACCTGGCGCTCCTCGCAAAAGCGAGCTGTTGGCACCAAGGGTCCGATTGCGGTTCCCGAGCGCAAGGTGAAAGAGCTAGAAGCGCTGCCTGAGCCCGAGCCCGAAGAATCCAAAGAAGCTGTCGCCGAGGGCGAAATCGTGGACGCCAAGAACGAAAACAATGCAGGCTGACCGAATCCGCAAGGCGGTAACCGAAATCCTTCTGGCTATCGGCGAGGATCCAAATCGCGCCGAACTAGCCTCGACACCCGAGAAGGTTGCTGAGGCTTACGCGGCTTTTTTCAAGGGCGTTGGTCTTGACCCGCTGAGCGCCATCGGTGAGAAGTTTCCAGCCGAGAATGCCGAGACGGTGATTTTGAAAGACATTGAGTTGGTCTCGATGTGTGAGCACCACCTGTTGCCATTCACCGGTGTTGCCCACATCGCCTACCTGCCTAACACCGAGTTGGCCGGTCTTGGGCGATTGGCGAAGGTGCTCGAAATCATTGCCGCAAGACCCCAGCTTCAAGAGCGTTTGACCTCGGAGGTTGCCGACGCATTGGTTGAGGGCTTAAACCCAAAGGGGGTCTTGGTCGTGGTAGAAGCAAGACATCAGTGCGTTGCATCAAGAGGTGCGAGGCAGCCCGAGGTAAACACCGTCACGATTGCTTCGCGAGGCGTATTTACTGACCCGATCTATCGCCAAGAGGCGATGTCTTTGATAAACAGGTAGTCATGAGCGAGTGGACCAGACCGAAGCTGATGGGGGTTCTAAACATCACCCCAGATTCCTTCAGCGACGGCGGTCAGTTTCTTGAATTGGATCAAGCATTGGCTCAGGCTAGGTTGCTGACCGAGCAGGGCGCAGAAATCATTGATGTCGGTGGCGAATCAACCAGGCCCGGAGCGATGCGGGTGAGCCTGAATCAAGAGCAAGACCGCGTCCTTCCAGTTATTTCAGCCATAGCCAAAGATTTAGACGTCTCAATTTCAATTGACACCATGAACTCAACTACGGCGAGGCTGGCGGTTGAGGCGGGAGCAAACATCGTCAACGATGTTTCTGGAGGTTTAGCAGACCCCGAAATCTTTTCAGCCATTTCAGATCTTGATTGCCAGTATGTTCTTGGTCACTGGCGCGGTCACTCAGACGTGATGGACAACTTGGTTAGCTACTCAGATGTTGCCAGAGAGGTGGTTGGCGAACTAGCCGAGCAGGTTTCAATGGCGGTTGCCAACGGCATAGCCAGGGAGCGAATCATTGTTGATCCAGGCCTTGGTTTTGCAAAGGACATGAAACAAAACTGGGATTTGGTGGCAAGGCTAAATGAGCTGGAGACGCTCTCGCTCCCAATCCTGGTCGGCGCCTCGCGAAAGCGCTTTTTAGCAGCTGTATTAAACGAGGTCGATCCAGCATCGGTATCCAATCCCCGTCGCGATGTTGCAACCGCAGTGCTGACCGCACTTTTGCTTCAGCGCAAGCTTTGGGGCATCCGGGTCCATAACGTCGAGGCAACCAGTGACGCCATCAAGGTCGTTGCAGCCCTCAAGGAATCGGAGAGTGCCAGGTGAGGTTTCGAATTGAGCTAGTTGCGCTCAGGCTCTTTGGTCACCATGGAGTTCTGCAACATGAAAAAGACTTTGGTCAGGAGTTTTTGGTTGACTGCAAGATCGTTGTCGAATCCAGCGGTGCTGACGAATTAGCCGAGACAATCTCGTATGCAGACGTGGCGGATCTTCTCGAGGCAAGCTTCAACGCAGAGCGCAATGACCTCCTGGAGGCTTTGAGCGCCAGATTGCGAGCAGCGGTCATGAGCCTGAGTGATCAGATTTTGGAGTGCGAGATATCTGTTCACAAACCAGCCGCTCCGCTAACGCAGGATTTCTCCGATGTCATCGTCACCGCTCTGGGAGAGAAGTGAAGAACAAGGCGATTCTCTCGCTGGGTGCGAACCTTGGTGATCGAAGGCAGACAATAGAGCGCGCCATCTCGCGGATTGGTGAGACCAAGGGCATCAGGTTTTTGGAGGCCTCAGCGATTTACGAATCGGTGGCTCTAACCGATTCCGGCTATGACCCAGAGCAACCCAGTTACCTAAATGCAGTGGTTCAGGTTGAAACCAGCTTGAAACCAAAAGCATTGCTGGCCGCACTGAATGAGATTGAGAATGAATTTGGTCGAATCAGGCTCCAGCGCTGGGCGCCTCGAACTCTAGACATTGACATCATTACCTTTGGGCACGAGCTGATTGAAACCAAGTCCCTGATTGTTCCTCACCCCAGGGCCTTTGAGCGCAGCTTTGTACTGGTGCCATGGCTCGAGGTTGATCCTGAGGCCGTGTTGCCTGGCCGAGGCAAAGTCTCTGAGCTGGTTGCCGAGTTGAGTGATCCGGTGGTGGTGGCAAAGTGAAGCCAATTTCATACCGAGTGTTCTTTGGAACCACATTGGTCATGGTGCTTTTGAGCATCAATGTTGTGCAGCTGTTTGCAGGCTTTGGACAGAGCTTTCCGCAATCCCCAATCACTTTGATAATCACAATGCCGCTGATTGGCATAGCGGTGGTTTTGGCAACCCTGCCAATTGTTCGATATCGCAAGGCGGTTGAGGAACACAAAGCGGGCCCTAGACCAGAGCGGCCAAATCCGTTTTATGCGCTCAGAGCACTTGTCCTCTCGCGAGCTACCGCATTGGCAGGCACCATTTTTGTCGGTTGGCACCTGGGCGCTCTGATTTGGCTGGTGGTCTTCTCGGTGGCGCCAATCGGCCCAGTGACGCTCACTAGCGTCGCTTTGGTTAGCTCGGTTGCAATGCTGGCCGGAGGTCTAGTTGGGCAGAATAATTGCAAGGCTCCTAAAGATGGCAGTGGTGATCAGCCAGCATGAAAATCGGAGTTATCGGAGACGAGCCAGCAGGGTTGATTTTGGCCAAGGCCTGGGCTGGTGCCGGGCATGAACTAATTGGTGTTTTTGTCGAGTCCACCGCGGCAATTGAGCGGGTTGAGGATCTGTTGTCGGATATTCCAATTGCTCCCATGGCCGCGGTTGCCGAGGATGCGGACTTGGTTGTGCTGTCAGTGCCATACAAGGACATCGAGCTCACCTGTGAGGGACTGAGTGATCTCGGGGTTTTTGGACCCAAGAAGATAATCGTTCACCTCTCACCACACCATGGTTATGAGGTTTTGTCGGCAGCCGCACGCTTGGGGTCAATACCGGTTGCACTGCATCCGGTTATGCATTTCACCGGAACCTCAATGGACCTCACGGTTTTGAAAAACACAACCGTCGCAATCAGTGCACCCGAGCCACTACTACCAATCGCCCAGGCTCTAGCCATCGAACTCGGGGCGGAGCCTGCGGTTATTCAAGAATCTCAGCGGGCAGCATATTCGGAGGCCTTCGAGGTTGCCAGCGGCTTCTCTTCTCTTGTTGTTCAGCAGGCGGTCGGAATTTTGCTTGAGGCCGGTGTCCCAGATGCTGCAAGACTGATAGCCCCGGTGGTCAGAAGCGCGGTTGAGACCGCGCTGTATTCACCGGTCAAAGGTATTGATCCGGAGGATGCGTACTAATGGAACTTGCTCACTCAACTCTTGAGCTGAACTCACAGCTCACCGCCGCCAGGGAGGCTGGTCGTAAGATCGCCCTGGTGCCAACCATGGGCGCCCTTCACAAAGGCCACCTTTCACTTGTCGAGCGAGCACTGAATGATGGCTACTTTGTCGTGGTCTCTATTTTTGTGAATCCAAAGCAGTTCGGAGACGATGCTGATTTTGGAGACTATCCAAGAACTCTTGGAGTTGATGCTCGGCTGCTAACCGACGCAGGCGCGAACCTATTATTTGCCCCAGCTGAAAAAGACATCTATCCGCCATCGGTACCTCTTAGGCAGCCCGAGGCAGGGCCTATTGGCAAAGTCTTTGAGGGGGAGCATCGCCCAGGTCACTTCGACGGCATGCTGCTGGTTGTGAATCGGTTGTTTGACCTGGTGAACCCGAGCGCCGCCTACTTCGGGGAAAAAGATTTTCAGCAGCTCGTGCTAGTTCGCAACATGGTGAAAGCTCAAATCCAAGCTGGTGAGCGTGAGCCACTGAAGATCGTGGCATGTGAAACCGTTCGCGACGATCACGGCCTAGCTCTGTCAAGTCGCAACATCAGAATCAAGCCAGAGCATTTGCCCGCTGCTCGTAGCATTGGCAGAGCCCTCGAGGTTGGTGCGGCGAGTGGACCCGCTCGCTCGAGCATGATTGCTGCCGCTCAGAGTGCACTTGATGCGATTACTAGACTTGAGTATCTGGAGCTTGTTGATGCAGATAGCTTCGAGGTTTTGGATCAGGCCAAACTCGGTGCGCGGTTGATAATCGCGGCATGGGTTGGCGAGGTTCGACTAATTGACAACGTGATGATTGGTGAGGCGTGAGCGAAGAATTTGAGGGCGAAGACCTTCCAGAGCAGATCGCTGTTCGAATGCAAAAGCGCGAGCAGCTAAACCAGCTCTCGAGCGCATATCCGGTGTCTTTACCGATCACCCACACAATTGAGGCAACCAAGTCTCACTACCCAAATCTTGAGCCAGACATCGCAACCGGAGACATGGTTGGTTTGGCCGGCAGGGTGATGTTCTTGCGCAACACCGGAAAGCTTTGCTTCGCAACACTGCAGTCTGGAACCGGTGAGCGCATTCAGGCAATGATTTCGCTCGACAAGGTCGGCGAAGAGTCTTTAGAGCAGTGGAAGAACTTAGTTGACCTTGGTGACCACGTCTTTGTTCATGGTGAGGTGATTACCTCCAAGCGCGGTGAGTTGAGCGTGCTGGCCAGTGAGTGGCTCATGGCCGCAAAGACCATCAGACCCCTGCCAAATCTCCACAACGAACTCGGTGAAGAGTTCCGAGTTCGCCATCGCTACATCGATCTGATTGTCCGCGACCGTGCTCGAGAGGTGGTGAAGATTCGCTCAGAGGTAATGCAGTCTTTGCGCAACACCTTTGCGAATCAGGCCTTCATGGAGGTCGAGACCCCCATGTTGCAAACCATGCACGGTGGCGCGTCGGCAAGGCCATTCAAGACGCACTCAAACGCTTTTGACACCGAGCTGTATTTACGAATTGCCCCAGAGCTCTTTTTGAAGCGCGCGGTGGTCGGCGGCCTAGAGCGAGTGTTTGAGATCAATCGCAACTTTAGAAACGAGGGCGCTGACCGCACCCACTCTCCTGAGTTTGCGATGCTCGAGGCCTATGAGGCTTACGGCGATTACAACACCATGATGCAGCTCACCCAAGACTTGATTCAGAATGCCGCCATGGACGTCTTTGGCACCCATTCGGTCGCATTGGATGATGGCACCACCAACGAGCTCGGTGGGGTTTGGGATCGAATCTCGATGTTTGAATCTCTAAGTGCTGCCTGCGGTCAGGAGATTACTCCCGACACCGACATTGCAGAACTCAAGAAGTTAGCCAAGAGTGTCGACATAGAGATCGAGCACCCACTTCACGGCAAGTATGTCGAGGAGCTCTGGGAGCACTTCGTAAAGCCTTCGCTCACCTCTCCGACCTTCGTGATTGATTTCCCGGTAGACACTTCTCCACTCACTCGAGATCACCGCTCCAAGCCCGGCGTGGTTGAGAAGTGGGATCTTTACATTCGAGGCTTTGAACAGGCCACCGGTTACTCCGAATTGGTGGATCCTGTTGTGCAGCGCGAGCGCTTCATCGCGCAGGCCAAGCTGGCAGCTTCAGGCGATCCCGAAGCGATGAAGCTCGACGAAGAGTTTTTGAAGGCCTTGGAATTCGGCATGCCACCATCGGGTGGTCTGGGCATGGGCATTGACCGACTTCTGATGACGCTGACCGGCCTTGGAATTCGTGAAACAATATTGTTCCCCTTGGTGAAGTGAGGCGCAGATGACTTTTTGGGAAGCAACCCTGGATGTTCTGATTTCCCTGATTCCACCTGCTCTGGTGGGAGTCATTTTCTGGATCATGCTGCGGGCAATATTGCGCGTTGACCGCGGTGAGCGCGACACCTATGCGCGAATTGAGGCAGAAGAGCGCGCAAAGCGCGCTAACGCCTTGGGCGAACAGCCCTAGTTTTGCCACACCAAGCCCCTTAGCATCTTGATTACAGATTTGTAGGAGGTGCCGCTTGTTCGAGAAATTCACCGATAAGGCCAGAAGGGTCGTGGTGCTCGCTCAGGAAGAGGCGAAGCTGCTAAACCACAACTACATCGGAACCGAGCACATCCTGCTCGGTCTGATTCACGAGGGTGAGGGTGTTGCGGCAAAGGCGCTAGAGGCGCTGGGCATCAACCTAGAACAGGTTCGTGAGCAGGTTCAAGACATCATTGGCCAGGGCCAGCAGGCCCCATCTGGTCACATCCCGTTCACCCCAAGAGCCAAGAAGGTTCTTGAGCTCTCGCTTCGTGAAGCTCTCCAGCTTGGCCACAGCTACATCGGTACCGAGCACCTACTGCTTGGGCTGATTCGCGAGGGCGAAGGTGTTGCCGCTCAGGTTTTGACCAAGCTTGGTGCAGACACCAACAAGGTTCGCCAGCAGGTCATTCAATTGCTTTCTGGTTACCAGGGTAAAGAGACAGTCTCGGTTGGTGGCGAAACTCAGCCTCAGCCAAAGGGATCACAGATTTTGGACCAGTACGGTCGCAACCTCACCCACGCTGCCGCCGATGGCAAGCTCGACCCGGTAGTTGGTCGTGAGCGTGAGATTGAGCGCGTGATGCAGATCCTGTCCCGCAGAACAAAGAACAACCCAATCCTGATTGGTGAGCCTGGTGTTGGAAAGACTGCAGTTGTTGAGGGACTCGCGCAAGCAATTGTCTCGGGCAATGTCCCAGAGACCCTTCGCGGCAAGCAGCTCTACACGCTGGACATGGGTAGCTTGATTGCCGGTTCTCGCTATCGCGGTGACTTTGAGGAGCGCCTGAAGAAGGTGACCAAGGAGATCCGCACCCGTGGAGACATCATTACCTTTATCGACGAGATCCACACCCTGGTTGGTGCCGGAGCCGCCGAGGGAGCGATTGACGCTGCCTCGATTTTGAAGCCAATGCTTGCTCGCGGTGAACTTCAGACCATTGGTGCAACGACTTTGGATGAATACCGCAAGCACTTCGAGAAGGACGCCGCGCTGGTTCGCAGGTTCCAGTCCGTGCAGGTTGCTGAGCCGAACCCAGCGATGGCTATCAACATCTTGAAGGGTCTTCGCGATCGCTACGAGGCCCACCACAAGGTCTCCATCACAGATGGTGCCATTGTTGCGGCGGTCGGAATGAGCGATCGCTATGTCACCGATCGGTTCTTGCCAGACAAGGCGATTGACCTCATCGATGAGGCCGGCGCTCGTATGAGGCTCAGCTTCCTTTCCGCTCCACCTGAGCTAAGGGAAATGGAAGAGAAGATTGCGGTCGTAAAGGCTGCCAAGGAGCAGGCAATCGCCGATCAAGACTTCGAGGCTGCAGCTTCAAAGCGTGACGAGGAAAAGAAGCTCACCGCCGAGAAAATCCGCATGGAGAAAGAGTTCCGCGAGGGCAACGTCGACAAGCCAGGCATTGTTGACGAGGGCCTAATTGCCGAGGTCTTAGCTCAAGCCACTGGTATTCCGGTGTTCAAGCTGGGCGAAGACGAGGGTTCCAAGCTGATCTACATGGAGCAGGAGCTACACCGCAGAGTCATTGGTCAGGAGGCCGCTATTTCAGCGCTTTCCAAGACCATTAGACGCCAGCGCGCAGGTCTGAAAGACCCGAAGCGCCCATCCGGTTCGTTCATCTTTGCCGGTCCAACCGGTGTTGGTAAGACTGAGCTTGCCAAAGCACTGGCGGAGTTCTTGTTTGATGACGAGGATGCGCTGATTTCTCTAGATATGAGCGAGTACAGCGAGAAGCACACTGTCTCGAGATTGTTTGGTGCTCCTCCAGGATTCGTCGGCTACGACGAGGGCGGGCAGCTAACCGAGAAGGTTCGCAGAAAGCCATTCTCGGTTGTGCTGTTTGACGAGATCGAAAAGGCTCACCCTGACATCTTCAACTCGATGCTCCAGATTCTCGAAGAGGGTCGCCTAACCGATGGCCAGGGGCGTGTGGTGGACTTTAAGAACACCATCATCATCATGACCACCAACCTAGGTACTCGTGAAATCACTCGAGGTGCTCTTGGCTTCACTCTTGAGGGCAACTCTGAGAACGACTACGACCAGATGAAGTCACGTGTGATGGAAGAGCTGAAGAAGAACTTCAGGCCTGAGTTCCTCAACCGTGTTGATGAAGTCATCGTCTTCCCACAGCTCAACCGCGAAGAGCTCTTGCAGATAGTCGATCTGTTCGTGAAGCGCTTGCAGCTAAGACTCGATGACCGTGACCTCAAGCTCACTCTCACCACCTCTGCAAAAGAGCGACTAATCGAGCTCGGCTATGACCCATCACTGGGTGCGAGGCCGCTCAGAAGAGTCGTGCAGCGCGAGATTGAGGATGAGATTTCAGAGCGAATTCTGTCCGGGACTGTCTCGGCAGCCCAGGACATCTTGGTCGATTTCGTTGACGGTGCATTTAGCTTCGTCACCAATACTCGCGAAGAGGAGCCGGTCAGCTAATTGACTGAGATTCAGTCATACAAGATCGTTGCAGACCTTCCCGGTTTTCAACTTCGTGAGTATGCGCCTCACACAATCGTCACTAAGCCAATGCCTGGCTCCCTCTCTCAAAGCGGGAACCAGGCATTTGGCTTTCTAGCCGATTACATCTTTGGCAATAACTCAGCTGGCACCAAGATTGCAATGACCGCACCTGTTCTGCAGCAAAGGACGAAAGAGGGCTTCGAGGTCTCGTTTGTGATGCCAAGCGACATGGCAGATCCACCAATGCCGAAGACCGATCTGAGAGTCTCCAGGGTTGATAAAAAGCTGATGGCGGCTTCTAGGTTTAGCGGCTCGGCTTCCGATGCGCTCTTTGAGGCAAAGGCAAAAAAACTCTTGGATGCGCTTTCTAAAAGCGTCTACTCACCTGTTTCTGAGGTGCTATTTGCAAGATATGACGGACCCTGGACCCTGCCACTTTTACGCCGGAACGAGGTTTTAGTAGAAGTGGCAGCTAACAAAGCGCCATAATTTAGCAATGTTTTCGATTCGGCCAGCAAGAACCTCAGATGTTCCAGCCATCACCAGGATTGCTCAACCACTAATTGAACAGCGCATCCTGTTAGGCAAGGAGCTGGTCGAAATCTATGAGGCCATTCAAGAATTCGTCGTTGCTGAGCAGGATGGCGAGGTTGTTGGCTTCGGCGCACTGCACGTGATGTGGCAGGACCTAGCCGAAGTTAGAACCTTGGCGGTTTCCGAGTCAGCAAAGCGCAAGGGGATTGGCGCCGCAATGCTTCGGGAGCTCTTGGAGCGTGCTCGAGTGCTCGGGGTAAAAAGAATCTTCTGCCTCACCTTCGAAGAGGAGTTCTTTAGGTCTCACGGCTTCGAGGTTATCTCCGATGTTCCGGTGGACCCAGAGACCTATGCCGAGATGGTGCGCTCAAACGATGATGGAGTTGCAGAGTTTTTGGATTTGGCAAGAGTTAAGCAGAACACGCTCGGAAACTCACGAATGCTGCTCAAGCTCTAGTTAGATTTAGCTTTATGAGCCAAGCCGATGCAAATGTCTACAAGAGACGACGACTTGTCGCACTAGTTGTTTTGGTTGCCGTGGTCGCATTGATTTTTGCCAGCACCCAGTTTTTTGCAAATGACACCCAAACTGCAGAGCCCGAGGTCACCGAGACTGCGACGGCTGAGCCAACACCCGCCGAGGTGACCAACTGTCAGCCGGGTGTTGTTGAGGTTGAGGCCTTTATTGGTCGCGCCCAAGACCAAGAGCCGCTTGTGAACATCCCCGAGGGCGAGCCGGTATATATTTGGTATGAGATCACAAACACTGGTCTAGTCGATTGCATCTTTGATGTCGGCACCTACGCGACCTTCTTCACAATCACCTCTGGTGAGCAGGTCTTTTATTCCTCAAGAGATTGTGACCGCACGGGAGACTCGAAATTCTCCAAAGTCCTGAAACCGAACATCGTAGAGAAGTCAGTACCTGGCGAGTGGCTAAAGGTTTACTCTTCGAGCGAGTTCCAGTGCAGCGAGAACAATCGCCCGGCACCAAAAGGCGGTGCTCAGTATGAGATCAAGGTTGAGGTCTCTGGAGTTGTTTCAGACCAGAAGCGCTTCTACCTGTTCTAACCAAGAGCCAGGGCTATTGCCTTTTTGAGCTGTTTGCTTGAAGAGTCAACGACGGTTTTGTGACCAAGTCTTGCCGCTTCACTAATTCGCTGCTTGGAGTTCGTCACTCCTCTAACTTCGCCCGAGAGCGAAATCTCACCAAATGCAGCAACCTGGCTTGGCACCGGCTTATCGGTCACGGCGGAGGCGATCGCAATGGCAATTGCGAGATCTGCCGCGGGTTCGGTGATTCTCATGCCGCCAACGGTGGAGACGTAAACATCCTTATCGGCCAGTGAGATGCCGGCACGTCTTTCCAGAACCGCAAGCAACATCGCAACCCTGGAACTGTCGACACCGTTCGTGACTCTTCTGGGCTGAGGCGTGCTGGAGCGCACAACAAGGGCCTGAATCTCCGCCCTTAGCGCTCTGCGGCCTTCAACCGTCACGGTGATGCAGCTGCCTGAGGTGTTGTTTTGATTCTCTGAGACAAACAGTGCACTCGGATCTGGAACCTCGAGGATGCCATCGCCTGTCATTTCAAAACAGCCAACCTCATCGGTTGGCCCGAACCTGTTTTTGAGGGTCCGGATAAAACGCAAAGTGGTCTGTCGATCACCTTCGAAATGGCAGACCACATCCACCAGGTGCTCCAGTGTCCTAGGACCTGCAATCGAGCCATCTTTTGTCACGTGGCCAACCAACATCACGGGGACAGAGTTTTGCTTGGCCAGCCGGATCAGGTTCCCGGCAACCTCTCTAACCTGGGCTGGCATGCCCGCAGAACCATCAATTTCTGTGCTCGCAACAGTCTGGACCGAGTCGACGATCATCAGTTCTGGACTGACTGCTTCAAACTGCCCGAGCACGCTACCTAGATCAGTCTCTGAGGCGAGATAGAGATTTTCCGAGAGGGCGCCAGTGCGTTCGGCACGAAGCCGAACCTGGCTGACAGACTCTTCGGCAGAGACATACAAAACCGACTTTCCAGTCTTTGCCAATCTTGATGCCACCTCGAGTAGCAAAGTTGACTTTCCTACCCCTGGCTCTCCAGAAAGCAAAATTGCGGCACCTGCAACCAGGCCACCACCCAGAACTCGATCAAACTCCGCCACTCCAGTCGGGGTGTAGCCCTCGGAGGACGTTTCTATTTCGGTAATTGGCTTCGCGGCGTTGGTCTGAGAGATGTTGACGACCTTGGCCTTCGAGATGCCACCCTGCTCGGAAAGAGTCCCCCAGGCTTGACAACTTGCACACTGTCCTGCCCACTTGGGGGTGGACCAGCCGCACTCACTGCAGCGGTAATCAACTTTGGTCTTGGCCATTTTCTAAAACTACCTTGCACCACCCCCACCTAAACTTTGGTTTGCACAACTTTCCAATCACAGGGGCCTAAATGCGCAGACACTCCTTCGAGTTTTGGTTGGTGCTCATGGTCTCACTCGGGGCCAGCACCATCTACTCGGTGCTGAGCTTTTTGCGAAAGCTAGCTAGCGAGGCCGGTGTCGCCGGAAGCGTCACAACAATCAATCGGCCTCTTGCCCAGCAGCCCTGGTTGGATCTGATTAGCCAACTCGCTCAAATCAGCTTGGCACTGGTTCCGGTTTTGCTAGCACTTTATTTTCTGTCATTAGATGGAATCAAAATCGGGGTGATTCCTAAGGCCAAGGATTGGCTTTTGGGCTTGGGGCTACCAATCTTGGTTGGTGTTCCGGGTATTGGTCTTTATGTTCTTGCTTTGGAACTTGGGCTGACCGCCAGGGTGGTGCCAAGTGCACTGGGTGATTACTGGTGGACTATTCCGGTGCTGGTGCTCTCAGCACTGCGGGCTGGTTTGCAGGAGGAGATCATTGCCGTTGGCTTTTTCTTCAAAAAACTAGGACTAATCAAACCGAGCTACAGCATTTGGGCCATCATCGTGATTGCTGCCCTGTTCAGGGCTAGCTACCACCTCTATCAGGGCTACAGCGCCTTTTTGGGCAATTTCGTGATGGGGCTGGTGTTTGGATACATGTTTGTTAGAACCGGCAGAGTGGCGCCATTGATCATTGCTCACACCACCATGAACACCGCAGTCTTCGTTGGTTACCCGCTGATCGCAGACTTTCTCCCTGGAGCCTAGGATTTCTTAGATGGAAAACCTCAGAGTTGCATTCATTGGCACCGGATCAATGGGCTCGGCAGTCCTTAAGGGTCTGATCGCGTCTGGACATCCGGCAGCTCAGATATCGGCAACCACCAAGTCAGTAGCCAGCGCCCAGGTGCTTCGCGCCTTGGGCGTGAGCGCGATGGCTCTGGAAGAGGCCCCAGATGCCAACGCACTGATGGCTGGTGATGCCGATCTGATTGTGCTCGGTGTCAAGCCATATCAGCTGGTTGAGGTGCTTAGCGAGCTTGAAGGTGAGATAGCCCCCAATGCGGTGGTTATCTCGATGGCAGCTGGAATCTCCCTTGAAACTATGGCTTCAGCTCTGCCTACAAACCCGAATCTGATTCGTTCGATGCCGAACACTCCGGCATTGGTTGGTAAGGGCGTTACTGGAATCAGTGCTGGGCCTAACTGCTCTCAAGAAGCCATGCTGGCTGCTGGAGAGCTATTTGGTTCGGTGGGTGCGGTTATTGAGATCCCGGAAGCCATGATTAACCCGCTATCTGCTATCTCCGGATCGGGGCCTGCTTGGGTTTACTACTTCATCGAGCAGTGGGAGAGCATTGCAATTGAGAATGGTTTCAGCAAGGAGCAAGCCGAGATTATGGTTCGCGGCACTTTCGACGGAGCGATAGAGCTTTTGGCTCAGGGCGATAGTGAACCAGCAGAGCTCAGAAGAAGAGTCACCAGCCCCGGCGGCACCACCGCCAAGATCATCGAGAGTTTCGACAATGCCCAACTGAAATCTATTTTTGAAGCCGGGCTTTTGGCGGCTGTCAAAAGAGCAGAGGAAATTGCGGGCGCGAAGGAATAGGCTTATTCCATGGCAGACATATTTGAAGCAATTGCAGACCCCACTCGTCGTCAACTTATGGAGACGCTTCTAGCCTCCAACCTCGCCGGTGGTAATGGTGAACTGACGGTCACCCAGCTTGTTGAAAGAACCGGTGTTGGTCAGCCGACGGTTTCCAAGCACCTGAAGACCCTTCGTGAGGTTGGCCTTGTGTCAGCTCGTGAAGAAGGGCAGAAGCGCTTCTACTCAGTGACCCCAGAGCCGCTTGAGGAGATCGAGGACTGGATGATCAACTTCCTCTCACTCGGTTTTGATGCCGAGGCTGAAGAGGGCGACGAGCTAGCGCAAAACCTCTCACAAGCCGGCGAGAGACTTGGCCACTGGATCACCGAGCGTGCTGGCTGGTTGGCCGGCGAGCTGAAAGTTCGCGCTGATGAACTGGACATCGACTTCGATCCCAAGGACCTTGGCAAGCGCCTAGGTCGCAAGTTGGCCGAAGTCAAGACCGAGACCGAGACCTCGGTCAAAGAGTTTGAGAAGATCGCCAAGCAAAAGGTAGAAGAGGTGGTTGACGAGGTGAGAACCGAGGCAACCCACTTCGCCGAAGAGGTTAAGGGAAAGGTCAAAAAGAGCTAATGTCAAAATCTGAAGAGCAGGCCCTTCGCGAATACGCAGCCAAGCGCCTGAAGAACCAGCAGGAGTTCAAAGGCTTTGTTGCTGTTTGGGTATTCGTGTCTGCGCTGTTGACCGCTATTTGGTTTTGGGTGTCACCCGAAACGTTCTTTTGGCCGATCTTTGCAATCGGTGGCATGGGCATCGGTGCCTATTTCCAGTGGATGGAGGCCTACGGCCCTGGCCTCAAGAAGGTAGTAACCGAAGCAGATATTGATGCAGAGGTTGAGCGACTGAGGCGTAAGGGCTAGAGTATTGGGGTTGCCTGATCGGGCAAATACATCTTTTGTGAGGTTCTATTGGGTTCAGTAATCAAGAAGCGTCGCAAGCGTATGTCGAAGAAGAAGCACCGCAAGCTTCTTCGCAAGACTCGCCACCAGCGTCGTAATAAGAAGTAAGACTTTGAACTACCCGCCCCAAGGGGCGGGTTTTTCTATTTTCTGAGCTCTTTGCGCTTGAACCTAAGGATGTCCCAACCAGCAGCATCTGCATAGCGCTTCAGGGCCTTGTCTGGGTTCACCACAACAGGATTGCCAACCAGGGTTAGAAGTGGGAGATCGTTCACTGAATCTGAATATGCGTAGGAGCGCTTAAGGCTTATGTTTCGCTCCCGAGAAAGTTTTTTCGCTGCCTTGCGTTTTGCTTGACCGTGGAGTGGGTCACCCACCAGTTCACCGGTCAGGACTCCATCTTTTTGGCCAACGAGTGTGCCGAGTGCGCCGGTTGCGCCAAGGTCATCAGCAATCTGTTGTGCTAACTCTTGTGGGGCTGCGGTGATGAGCCAGACCTCGTGGCCCAGCGCAAGGTGTTCTTTCACTGCCCGAACAGTCCCTGGCCAGAGTCTGGGTTTGATCTCTTGCTCGTAAACCTGTGGCATGAGATCCATTAGCTGCTTGACCGGGTGGCCTTTGGTGATGGAGAGTGCGCGGTCCTTGAAATCAGCCATCTTGCTGTTTTTTTCGCCGCGACGGATGAACATGATTTGCTCGTAGGCAAATCTCCATATGTCTCGTCGCCTGATAGCTCCGCCCGTGAAAGCCACCTTGCCAAAAAGAATTGAGGTCGAGCCGCAAACCAAGGTGTTGTCCACGTCGAAGAACGCTGCTTCAATCTTCGGGATCTTCACTTCGTCTTTGGGCATTGCCTCAGTCTAGAACTAAGGGCGCTTGGCTTAGTCTTATTAGGTGTCTGTTCAACTAAAGCTCACCATGGTTTCCCGTTCGGGTTGTCACCTTTGTGATGTCGCGGAGGATGCCCTTGCACGTGTGATAGCGCGCTTTAGCACTGAGCATCCTGACATTGGCTATGAGGTTGAGCGTCTTGATGTTGATCAGGATCCTGAGCTATTGGCAAAGTACTCGGATGAGGTTCCAGTGCTGCTTTTGAACGGCAAGCAGTTAGCCTTTTGGAGAATTGACGAAGACCGAGTCTTTAGTGCGATGGAGGCAGAGCTTTGAAGATTTTTCTCTGGGTGCTCAGAAAGTTTTGGTTTCCGATTCTGATCGCAATCTTGGGCGCGATGTCCTCCAGATACCCGTGGGCTCAAAAGATTCACACAACCCTGAAAAAGTTCAACTAGTCCACAGCTTTCAAAACTTTCACTTCTTGGTCCGGGAAATCTTGCAACTGGTTTGAATGAATACATCTGTACTTTTTGCATCGACATCTTCTTGGGAGGCAACGATGCTGGAAATCCATAAAGCCAAGATCTTCAAAAATGGTGGCTCTCAAGCAATTCGCATCCCCGCCCAGTGGCGTTTTGATTCTGACACCCTCATTGCCGCGCATGCCCTGACACTTGAAGCGCCTCTGGTCACAAACAATCACAAACACTTCAGTCGGGTGCCGGGGCTTAGGGTTCAAAACTGGCTGCAATAAGTTGTTGCATTATTACTACATAGCATTTATGCTACATCCATGGGTCGTAAACCAAAGGCTGAGCAAGAGCAGGTAGCCAACCGCATCGAAGAACTTCGCAATGCAGCTGGGCTATCTCGTCAAGAGCTCGCTGACCAGGTTGACGTCCACTACCAAACCATCGGTTATATCGAGCGCGGAGAGTATTCGCCATCTTTGGTGCTTGCTCTCAAGATTGCCTCGGTTCTAAGCGCCAGTGTCGAAGAGATCTTCTGGCTTGATGAGGAAGAAGCATGAGCAACGAACTACTAGTTGTTTTTTACATCTTGGCAACCTTGGCAGTTGCCTATCTCTGGTTCTACCCAAAAGTGATTGGCAACAACGTCAAGCTGATGGCTTGGATGGATGTTGTAATTACGGCAATTCCTTTGAGCATCTCCGCTGTTCTGTTTTGGACGGCAGACCCGACCTTCACCTTCTTCTGGGCTGAGCTCAATTGGTTCCTCTTCACAATCATCACAATGTTCATAATCGAGATGCCGATTTTCCTCCTCTACCTAAGGGCAAGGGGCCTAAACGAAAAGTACTGGGACATGTTTAGAGTTGCACCAAAAGGCTCTCCGGATGCGGCCTGGGCTTCTGCATCTGTGGAGTCGGTCGAGAAACAGCTCAATGACACCAAGTGGGATGGCCTTAGAACCACAGGAGCAAAAAAGTTCCTGCTCTGGGCTTCCAATATCGCGTTGCTATTTGGGACGGGATTCTTGTTCGCTGTCGATGATTCGCCGATGGCGGCTTTCTCCCTTATTCACATCCTTCTGATCTTCGTATTTTGGTTCCTACTTCGACAATCTGTCCGACTGGTGGCGGATGCTCCTGAGGAGGCTCTTGACGAAATGATGCTTCAGGTCAGGGATCGAAGCTACTTGGTTGCTTATCGCTACCTAGCAGCGATAGCCACCTTTGGCGCAATTGCCATAATGACCTTTGCAGTGTTCGCTGATTTCCAAGACGGCTCAGATGGTTTCAACTATGTGCTTGAGCTCACTTGGCCTCAGATTCAAGCCGTTTTCTGGCTGATCCTTGGCTACGCGTTCATGCTGCCATCTATGGCAATGATCTCCATTGATCTCAAGCGAGAAAGAAGTCGCTAGTGCGACTTGAAGCCTGGATCGCAATCGGAGCGGCGCTCTTTGTTGTGATTTTGCTGCCCACGATGAGCTTTAACGAGAAGAAAGAAGATAATGAATCAAAAGACCAGGGATAGTTTTCCCGACATACTTCGCGGCTTTGCACTTTTGGGTATCGCGATTGTAAACATTCAGTACTTCTCAATCAGCACCTTCAACGGTGCCGAGTCATTGGATCTGACTAAGCCTGAGAACGGGAGCGTCGCCTTCATAGTCTGGGCACTGTTCCAAGCCAAGTTCTACCTCTTGTTCGCATTCCTCTTTGGCTACTCAGCTCACTATGTGATTCAGTCCGAAAAGAGCAACCGCCGTCGCTTTGTTGGAAGGAACATAGGACTTTTGCTCATTGGAGCAATACACTTCAGCTTCTTCTTCCATGGCGACATTCTGTTCCTCTATGGAGCGCTCGGTCTGTTGCTCCTCGCTTACTACTTCCGCAAAGAGAAAACCCTCAAGGTATGGATCTGGATTATCTACATCCTCACCACCCTGATGTTCGTTGCAATCTCAGCCTTTGCACTTCTCGGTGAGTTTTTCCTCGCATCCAAGGGCAAGACGCTTCCAGCCGATGAATATGTTGATGTTTTGGACGTTGCTTTGCGAAACGGCAACTTCTTCGAAGCTGCTGCCGCCAGGGTTGAACTCTGGTTGATCTTTGCGCCTCAGGGCTTACTGTTGCAGGGTCCACTGGTTTTGGCGGCCTTCATACTTGGTGTCTTGGTAGCTCGCAGGGGCGGTCTTGCCGAGAATCTCTCTCCAAAGCTCATGAAGAATTACGCCATCTGGGGTCTGACGCTTGGTCTTGTATTCCAGTTGGTCGGAGCATATTTGTTGCTGGCGTCCAGTAGCTCAGAGAGTTATGGGCTGAGTCTTTACCTAGCTGGTTTGACTCTTAACGTTATGACCGCTCCTTTGATGTCTGCAGGCTTGGTTGGAGGACTTTGGCTACTCAGCCAAAGGTTCAAGTTCACAACACTCTCGGCCGCAGGAAGACACTCACTCTCCATCTACCTTGGTCAATCTTTGGTGTTCTCAACGCTGTTCTCGGCATGGGGATTCGGGTTGTTTGAGCAAATTAGTTTGCTCGGGGTTGTTCTAATCGCGACTGCCACCTGGCTAGGCCTAGCTGTTCTGGCTGAGCTAAACCTCAAGTTCCGCTCACGCGGTCCCATGGAGGCCTTGCTATCTGATTTCTCAAAGCTGTTTGAAAGAAAAGCATGAACCTAGAAAACCTTGGCTACTTCGGCATCTTCCTAGCCGGTGCCATTCCATGGTTTGAGGCCATTGGGGTTGTGCCGGTTGGGATTCTGTTTGGTCTCGACCCGGTGCTAACTGTGATCGCCGCATCGGTTGGCAACATAATCACCATCGCGCTCTTTGCCTATGCAGGAGACAAGATTCGCAATTGGGTTATTGAACGGCGACGGAAGAAGGGCATCGAACCAAAGACGGGTCGCTATGAGAAAGCCCAGAAGGCCTTCGACAAATACGGCATCTATGGAATGGCAGCACTTGGTCCAATCATTATCGGAACGCAGTTTGCGGCGGCAGCATCGGTTGCAGCAGGTGTAAAGCCATTCAAGGTGACACTCTTCATATCAGTTGCGATGGTGCTTTGGGCAATCTTGATTGCCTGGGCAATGTTCGCCCTAGGCATCAGAATCGTCTAGTTATCCACAGCTCCTCTGTCTATACTTTGGTATAGATAAAGGATATGTGATATGACTGAGCGTGTGACCAGAAAAGCATTCAAGAATGGCGGCAGTGTGGCTGTCCGCATCCCGAAAGGCTGGCTTGAGGAAGACGCTGAAATCGACGTTGTGAGGCGCAATGACGGCATAGTTGAAATCCGACCGCTGGATAGAGAAGCTCGAATGAAAGAGCTCCTCGAGTACCTAAGTCAGCAGCCCGAACTTCCGGACGACGCCTTCCCAATTCCAGACCGCAAGGCCGAGCCGAGCCGATTCGACTACGACGAAATGTTCAGGGACTAGCAAATTGGCAAAATTTCTACTTGACACCGACACCCTGCTGTTCTCGGTTCGGGGAAACCAGACCGTGCTCAGTAAGTGGGCGAAATTGAGGGTAGACCAGTGGGCTATCTCTGCGGTATCTGGCTATGAGATTCAGAAGGGAATCGAGGCAAATCCTTCGACTGCGTCGAGCAAGCGAGCGGCCCTGCTCATAGATCAGGTGGAGTTTGAACCGGTTACAAGGGAGGCCGCAATCTTTGCGGCCCGAGTCCACCAGGGACTGAAAACGAAGGGAATCACAATCGGTGTCGCCGACGAACTTCTGGCTGGTCAAGCGATCGCCCTCAATGCCACCCTGGTTACCAACAACACCAAACACTTTGAGAATATCCCGGGCCTAAAACTCGAGAACTGGCTCTAGGGCTCTAAGCGGTTTGGTCCGCGGAACAAGAAGCTGGCCTCACGAATGTTCGGCAGGTTTAGAAGGAGCATGACGACTCTTGTCAGGCCCATTCCAAAGCCACCGTGGGCGGGGGCTCCGTAGCGGAAGAAATCCATGTAGAAGCCAAGACCCTCTGGGTCCAGACCCTTGTCTTTAGCCTGAGCTTCCAAGACATCAATCCGGTGTTCACGCTGAGCACCGGTGGTGATCTCGGTGCCCTTCCAGATCAGGTCGTAGCTCTTGGTGAGCGCCTCGTTGTCCTCGTGTCTCATGTGATAGAACGGGCGAATGTTCTTGGGGTAGTCGGTCAAAAAGACAAACTCGTGACCAAATGTTTCTTCGATGTGAGCGGCAATCTGGCGCTCACCCTCTGGGTCCAAATCGCCATCCTGGCGAGGAACCTTGTAGCCTCGGGCTTCAACAATTTCATGTGCCTCGGCAAGTGGAATCCTTGGGAATGGTGTAGCTGGCACCTTGACCTCGAAGCCGTAGAGCTTCTCAATCTCCTCGCCGTGCTTGTCCTTGACAGCTTGGATGGCCTTGACCATCAGTTGCTCTTGGAACTGCATCACGTCTTCATGAGAATCAATGAAGCTCATCTCCATGTCGACCGAGACGAACTCGGTTGCGTGGCGAGATGTAAATGAAGGGTCGGCGCGGAATACTGGGCCAATCTCAAAGACCCGACCCAGACCTGCGGCCATTGCCATCTGCTTATAGAACTGAGGTGACTGGGCGAGGTAGGCGTGGGTCTCAAAGTACTCGAGCTTGAATAGCTCGGCGTGAGATTCTGATGGCGATGCCATCAATTTCGGGGAGTGAATCTCAACAAAGTCATTTTCTAGCCAGTGCTCACGCCAAGCCTGTTCGATGGTGGTCTGAACCCGCATCATCAGATTCAGTTCTGGGCGCCTGAAGTCTAGGAATCTCCAGTCAAGCCGCTTGTCGATTGAGGTGTCCTCGGCGATTGGGCTGTCAGGCAGCGACTGTGAAACGACCTTGAGGTCGGTAAGCAAAATCTCAATCCCACCAAGCTTGACGCGCTCGTCGTGCTTCAGGTTGCCCTGAATCTCCACGAAGCTGCCGTTGGTGAGGGCACTGACCTGATCTGCCAGCGCATCCTCATCGGCAGGTCGTGGATAGGTGACCTGAACCGAACCAGACTCATCGCGAATGATGATGAACTGGATGCGCTTTTGGTCGCGCAAGGTTTCCACCCAGCCGCCAATTGAAACCGGACCGTCCTGGCTTTGGGCCAGTTGGCTGATGAGCTTTCGGTCTTGCATTTTTGAAATCCTCTGAGAGTGTGCTGAGTGGAGCAATTAGGCAAGTTTAGCGAAGGTAAACTTTTAGTTATGCCCGCCTCTCGCCTTCACCTCGTGCGCCATGGCGAAGTGTTTAACCCCCAGGGGGTTCTTTATGAACGTCTTGATGACTTTTCACTGAGCGAAACGGGCCACCAAATGGCTGCGGCGGCGGCTAGAGAGCTTGCAGCTCAAGGTAGAGAGATAACCAAGCTTTTGGCCTCACCGCTTCTAAGGACCCAGCAGTCAGCTGCACCGATCGCAAAGCTATTCGGACTTGAAGTTCATAGTGAGCCAAGGGTGATTGAACCCTGGAACAAGTTCAAGGGGCTGAGAGTTGGACCCAGCGCACTTCTAAAGCGCCCTTCGATTGTGTTGAGCTTGTATAACCCAGCCAAACCCAGCTGGGGAGAGCCATTTCGAGAGATCGCATCTCGCATGACAGAAGCGGCCTTAGCTGCCTGGCAGGACACCGAGCAGGGCGATGTCGTAATCGTTAGCCATCAGTTGCCAATCTGGATGCTCTACCGTTCCAGCCAAGGTTTGAAATTGCCGCACGATCCTCGTTCTCGACGCTGCTCGCTTTCTTCGATCACTTCTTTTGAAGTTGTCGATGGCAAGCTCACCGAAGTTGGTTATCTCGAACCGGGTCTAGCTCTTGCATCCAATGCGATTGACGGGGGAGCTGTCTAAATTGTTTAGTAGAAAAACTGTCAGAACCCTGAGCCTTACCCTGGTCGTTTTGCTTGTTGCATCAACTGCGCTAAGTCTGGTTGGCTGCACCTCACAGGATCCGCTGGCCGAGCAGTATCGCGCGGGGGATAACAAGAACTACATCGCCGGCGATGGCACCGTGACCGAGTTCGCAATTGACCAACGCCCAGGCTTTGAGCCTTGGAGCGGAATCACCGAGAGTGGTTTTGGGCTAGAGAGCAGTGCACTAGATGGCAAGGTCGTGGTCATGAACTGGTGGTATGCGGCCTGTGCTCCATGCCGAGCCGAGGCTCCGGATTTGGTTGCCCTCTACGAGGAGTTCAACCCCCAGGGTGTTGAATTTGTTGGGGTCAACGTTCGCGACTCTGCTGCAACCGCGCTGGCGTTTGATAGAAACTTTGGGATCGAGTTCCCTTCGGTGATGGATTCCACCTCGGGCACCGTATCCCTGGCTTTCACCGGGGTGGTTTCGCCGGCCGCGGTTCCAACCACAATCGTGATTGACAAGCAGGGCAAGGTTGCCTCCAGGATCTTGGGCCGCATCGACGCTGGAATTTTGAGAACACTAATTGAAACGGTTCTAGAAGAATGAGCCCCGGGGAGCTGATCCTCTCGGGGTCAATGCTGATTGCAATTCCGCTCGCGGTTTTGGCCGGCATCGTGACCTTTGTTTCTCCGTGCGTGCTGCCGCTGGTGCCCGGTTACCTCGGTTATGTCTCTGGAACGGCAGCCACTAAGACCAAGGTCATTGCTGGCTCGGTTTTGTTTGTTATGGGCTTCACCATTGTCTTTGTCTCACTGGGTGTTTTAGCGGGAACCGCAGGGCTTTTGTTCATGGCCAACAACAGCTGGGTCCAGCTGGTGCTTGGTGCTCTGGTTGTGTTGTTTGGCCTTGCCTTAATTGGTCAGTTTGGCTTCTTGCAGCGAACGGTGAAACTGCCCTTTAGCCCCAAGGTTGGTCTAGCGGGAGCGCCACTTTTGGGAGTGGTCTTCGCCTTTGGCTGGACCCCCTGCATTGGTCCGACTTTGTCAGCGGTGCTGGTCTTGGCTTCCGATAGCTCCGACCCGTTGCGCGGTGGAGTTTTGGCAACTGCCTACTCACTGGGCATGGGTTTGCCATTCATTGCGATTGCGGCTGGTTTTTCCTGGGCCACCAAGTCGGTTGCTTTTGTGAAGAAGCATTTGCGGGCCTTCAATCTCATTGGCGGTGGGTTGTTGGTAGTGATTGGCATTTTGTTGATGACGGGTCTGTGGACCAGGTTCAACTCTTGGCTTCAGGTGGTGATCGGTGGCTACACAGTCATTCTCTAAGTTGTTGTTCTGGCCGCGCTGGGTTTGGCGTCAGCTGACTTCAATGCGCACCGCACTTTTCCTGCTTTTGTTTTTGGCGCTGGCAGCTGTCCCGGGATCCGTTTATCCGCAACGCAGCGCGGACCCTAACGGTGTCAGGCTCTATTACAGCGAGCAGCCAGAGCTAGCACAGGTGCTGGATTCGCTGCAGCTGTTTGACGTCTACACCTCGGTTTGGTTCTCAGCCATCTACATCCTGTTGTTTATCTCCTTGGTTGGTTGTGTTGTGCCAAGAACCAAGATCCACTGGGAGGCGATGCTGGCAAAGCCAGTGCAAACACCAACGAATCTAAAGCGCATGCCCGCTTACTTAGAGATGAAATCTGATCGCTCGATAATCGAGGGATCAGAGAGCACTCTTCGAAAAATGGGCTTTAGAACGCAGATTCAAGGTAATTCGGTGAGTGCCGAGCGCGGCTACATCAAAGAGACCGGAAACCTTATTTTTCACTATGCCCTGATTGGTGTGTTGATTGCGGTGGGTCTAGGTGGTGGCTACAGCTACTCCGGGCAGCGCGTTTTGGTCGAAGGTGAGGTCTTTGTCAACAATCTCGCCAGTTACGACGCGTTTAATCCCGGTGTGTTTTTTGATGAGTCGATGCTGGAGCCATTCAAGTTCCGCCTCGATGAGTTTGAGGTGGTCTACGACCTGCAGAATCTTGCCAATCGAGGAATTCCGATTGACTTCATCGCGTCTATCACCCAGACCGTTGATGGAGTTGAGGAACCAGTTGAGGTTCGTGTGAATCACCCGGCACCGGTGCCTGGTGCAAACATCTTCCTCACCGGCAACGGCTTTGCTCCGGTTATCACATTGCGTGATGGTCAGGGAAACATCTCTTACTCCGGACCAACAATCTTTCTGCCGCAGGATGGCAACATGACCTCGCTCGGGGTCATCAAGGCACCCGATGCGCTCCCAGAGCAGGTTGGCATCATTGCCTTCTTCTATCCAACGGCTGAGCAGTTGGAATCAGGCGCCTACACCTCCATCTACCCAGATCCCTTCATCCCACTTATGACAATGAACGTCTACACCGGAGACTTGGGTCTTGACGATGGAATTCCAAGAAATGTTTATGCGCTTGATACCACCGAGATGGATCTGGTGGCAGGCAGGGACGGCCCCAACCCGCCGCTATTGCTTGAGGTCGGTGATGTTGTGACCCTTCCAGAGGGCCTTGGCACCGTGAGCTTTGATGGCCTACTCAGATTTGCATCCCTTGACATCGCCTATAACCCCGGAGGGATTTGGGTGCTTATCTTTGCAATGCTTGCACTCTTTGCTCTGATGGCATCGCTTTTGATTCCAAGGCGCAGGGTTTGGGTGAGGCAGCACGAGGATGGGACAATAGAGCTCGCCGCTTTGGCTCGCGGCGATGATGCACGACTGGATGATTTCCTTTTGGGAGTCAAGACACGTATCGAGAATGAGATAGCAAAATGACGCCTGTATTGAACGAGCCACTTTCCCAGATTTCGCTGCTGTTTGTCTCAGCATCAATGGGATTTTTGGCCCTTGCCCTGATGATCTTCTCCTTTGAACTTGCCCAATTGGTCAAGACCGAGGGCGAAAACAAGGTCATCACCAAGGGCGAACGGGTTGGCTTCGTGCTGCTCTGGGTTGCAACCGCAGTCTTGGGAGCCGGCGTTGTATTGCGAGGAATTGCGGCAAATCGAGTGCCATGGGCAAACATGTATGAGTTTGCAATCTCGACGGCATTTTTGATGCTGCTGATTTACCTCACCGCAATGAGCATCAAGGACCTCAAGTTCATCGCAACCTTCATTTCAGGTTTTGCTCTGGTTATTCTGTTCGCTGCCGTTTCTCTTTTCTACGTTGAAGTCAAGACCCTGATGCCAGCCCTGCAGAGCTACTGGCTAGTGATTCACGTGGTGGTGGCGGTTTTGGCAACCGGTTTTTTCTCAGTTGCTGCAGGCCTTCACATCGCGTATTTGGTCAAGGCAGGTAATCTCGCAAAGCGACTAATGAACGTCTTTCCATCCCTTGAGCAGCTAGAGCGTCTTGCCTATCGCTTCAATGTGGTTGGGTTTGTGCTCTGGAGCTTTACCTTGATTGCGGGTGCAATTTGGGCAGAGCGGGCCTGGCACCGCTACTGGGGTTGGGACACCAAAGAGGTCTGGACCTTCATCATTTGGGTGCTCTACGCCGGATACTTGCACGCCATGGCAACCAGGGGTTGGAATGGCAAGCGGGCGGCGTGGCTGGGGTTGATCGCTTTTCTATCGGTGATCTTCAACTTCACAATCGTGAACCTATTTTTCAAGGGATTGCACGTTTACTCAGGCTTGTAATAGTCGCAGGCAGCGCTCAATCCGAGCGAGCCAAAACTCTTCGCGGTCCTTTGGAGCCCTATAGAGATCTAGTTTTGCCTCATCGATCTGTGGCATGGCGACTGTGACGGATGCATCGATTACCTCTAGTGGTTCAATCACAACATCATCGGCCAGCAGGTTTTGTGTCCAAAGCCCGCAATCAAAGTCCATGGTCTCCAGGCTGGCAGCCAAATAAATCCCCTGTGCGATGCCAATCGAACTCTCCAGCGCGGAGCTAACAACCACTTCCAAGCCGCTGCGCTTTGCTATTTCGGCAGCTGCAGCTATTCCACCCAGTGGTTGAACCTTGATGATTGCTATATCGGCTGCCTGCTCCCTGGCAACCAATAGCGGGTCAGTGGCTTTTCTTATTGATTCGTCTGCGGCAATCTTGGTTCCAAGGCCAGCTTTGCCGATGGCTGACTTGAGCTCCTTCAGTTCGGCAATTGTTCTCACGGGTTGCTCGAAGTATTCAAGCGCTATCTCGCCCAAATGTTGAATCATTTCAAGCGCTCCTGTGACGCTCAACGCGCCATTGGCATCGAGTCGAATCTTGGTGCCGGGGTAGTTTTCGTTGACGTGCCTGATGCGTGCGAGGTCCTCCTCGAAGGACTCTGGATTCTCGGCAACCTTGATTTTCACCGTTCTAAAACCGGGGAATCTTGATAGCACCTGATCGACTTCACCGACCTTGACCGCCGGCAGGGTCGCGTTCAGGCCAACTCGCGCTCTTTTGAGATCTGGTAGTTCATCGTTCGCAAAACTCAGTGCTGCTTTCAGCCACTGGGCTGATTCTTGGTCGTCATATTCAACAAAGGGTGAGAACTCGGCCCAGCGTTTTGAGCCCTTGAATAGAACCAGCTCTCGAGACGAAAGACCCCTGAAAGAAGTTCTCAGCGGCAGGCTCAATACCCGAATATCAGACATTTCTTGGCCGCTCACCCGATTAGTCTAGGTGTATGCCAAATCAGGTTTCTGAGCTTTTTGATGCGTCGTCATGGTCCACGGTTGCGGGCTTTGAGGGCTTAAGCGATATCAGCTACCACCGTCACAACGAATTGGGCGTCGTGCGGGTGGCTTTTTCTCGTCCAGAGGTTCGAAATGCCTTCAGGCCACAAACAGTCGACGAGCTTTACCGAGCACTGGACCACGCCCGTATGCAGACGGATGTTGGGGTGGTGCTGCTAACCGGAAACGGCCCCAGTGAAAAAGATGGCGGCTGGGCATTCTGTTCCGGCGGTGATCAGCGGGTCCGCGGTGCAGCTGGCTACGAATATGGTGATGCATCCTCGGGAAGGCTTCACATTCTTGAGGTGCAGCGGCTAATCAGATTCATGCCAAAGGTCGTGATTGCGCTGGTTTCGGGTTGGGCGGCAGGTGGTGGCCACTCTTTGAACGTGGTCTGTGATTTATCCATCGCCTCAAAAGAGCACGCCAGGTTCAAACAAACTGACGCCGATGTCGGGTCCTTCGATGCCGGTTACGGTTCGGCATATCTTGCAAAACAGGTCGGTCAAAAATTTGCCCGGGAGATTTTCTTCTTGGGCCAGGAATATTCGGCGACGCGGGCCTATGAGATGGGTGTTGTGAACAAGGTGGTCCCTCACAGTGAGTTAGAAACCACAGGCATTGAATATGCGAGAGAAATTTTGACCAAGTCACCCACCTCGATTCGCATGCTGAAATACGCGATGAACATGGTTGATGATGGCCTTGTCGGGCAGCAGCTGTTTGCCGGCGAGGCAACCCGTTTGGCCTATGGCACCGCGGAGGCCACTGAGGGCAAAGACGCATTTCTGCAAAAGCGCAAGCCTGATTGGTCAGACTACCCCTGGCATTTCTGATGCAGCTCAAAATCGTTCCAGCTAACGACGTCTTCGGCGCGCTGCAGCTGATGCTGCAAATTCACGAGGGCTCAGTGGCAGGCTTCATTTCAGCTCCCGAGGTCAATGGCGTGCGGCCTGAGGTGGGCGGATTGCCCGATCAGGTTCCAATCGATGTCGGCTTGATTGTCGAATCCTCGGGGTCAACCGGTGTTCCTAAGCGGGTAGAGCTCTCAAGGCGTGCACTTGTTGCCAGCGCCGAGGCTTCTGCAAAGAGACTTGGTGGTCACGGTCAGTGGCTGTTGGCGTTGCCGGTGAACTTTATCGCCGGGGCAAATGTTTTGTTTCGCTCCGTAGTCGCCGACACTCAGCCAATCTTGATGAACACCCAACTACCTTTCACGGTCGAGGCTTTTGTGCGCGGGGCATCTTTGATGGATGACCAAAGGCGCTACACCTCCCTAGTACCGAGCCAGCTTGCGAAACTCGCCATTGCTGCCGAAGAGGATGCATTCGTGTTCTCGATGCTTAGAAAGTTCGATGCCATTTTGGTTGGGGGTCAAATGCCAAACCTCTCTGACGTTTTGACTCTCAGGTCCAAGGGCATAAACGTAGTGACCTCTTATGGGATGACCGAGACCTGTGGCGGTTGTGTCTATGACGGTAAGCCGCTGGCTGGTGTTGAGATTTCAATCGTCGATGGGCGAATCCGGGTTTCCGGCGATGTCTTGGCCAACAGTGTTGGAGATCATTTCCTAACCAATGATCTTGGTGAAGTGGTGAACGGCACTCTTGAGGTGCTGGGTCGAAGTGATCGAGTGATTATTTCTGGAGGCCTCAAGCTCTCGCTAGATCACTTTGAGGCCAGGGCGCGAGAGTTGCCGGGTGTGAAAGAAGTCATCGCCGTTGCATTAGATAGCGAACTGGGCCAGTCGGTCGGGGTTTTGTATGTCGGCGAACCTGATGTCCAGTTTGCGCAGCTGGCTGAGAGTATCTCGCTAGCTGCGAAGACCAAGAAGGTTATTCGAGTGGACCAACTCCCGACGCTGGCATCTGGGAAGCCAGATCTGTTGGCTGCCAAAGCACTTTTTCAGAGCTAGGGTTTATTTCGATGTCATCACTTTCTCTTTGGATTGAAGGGGCACGGCTTCGCACCCTGCCACTTGCAATCGCACCCATAGCCCTGGGGGCTGGAACCGCCTCATCACTGGATCGATTGGACATCGGGCTGAGCCTTTTGGCGCTAGCCGTTGCGCTCGCTCTGCAGATTGGCGTGAACTACGCAAATGATTACTCTGATGGCATTCGCGGGACAGATAAGAATCGGGTCGGTCCACTAAGGCTCACAGGTTCTGGATCCAAGAAGCCAGAGGCGGTAAAGCTTGCGGCCTTTGGTTTTTTCGGCATCGCGGCGCTCGCGGGTCTTTTGATCGTAATCATCACCGGCTATTGGGCCTTGGTCCTGGTTGGTCTAGCGGCAATTGTTGCGGCCTGGTTCTACACCGGAGGAAAAAATCCTTATGGCTACGCAGGCTTTGGTGAACTCGCAGTCTTTCTATTCTTTGGGTTGGTCGCAACCGTTGGCACCAACTTCATTCAGACCGGTTTGATTGACCCGCTCGCGGTCTTGGTTGGCGGCGGCTACGGTCTCTATGCCGCGGCGGTTTTGATGGTGAACAACATTAGGGATATCGAGACCGACAAGAAATCAGGCAAGATCACTCTCGCGGTTCGGATGGGCAAAAAGGTTGCTTCTCGAGTATTCATCCTGATGATTTGGACTCCGGTGCTACTAAACCTACTTTTGGTGTTGGTCTATCCGGCGACCCTGCTCGGGCTACTCAATCTGCTCCTAGTCCTGCCGGCTACTTTGATTGTTCTTGATGGCAAGAGTGCCAAGGAGCTAATAACTGCCCTGAAGCTCACGAGTTTTGCGGGACTAGGCTTTGGTGTCCTTGTCGGTTTCGGAATCCACGCCGTCAACCTTGGGCTTTGAATCCAAAATCTCATTCTCTAGATCACTCTCGGGATCGTCATAGCTACCAGATTTGTTTCTTGCCAGCTTGTCGGAGACCACCGCACTCATAGCGCGGCGTTGGCGATCAAGAAAAATCAACGAGATGGCAAAGGAAACCGAAGCCGCAATAATTGCGGCATAAAAAGGGTTGAAGCTAAGAGCGAGTAGAGCAAAGAAAATTCCAAAAAACAGACCAAGGCGCAAAAGTGTGTAACTGAGCCAAGGATTTTTCATGATTGAAGTCTACAAACCGCAGAAGAACTAGGGTGGAGTTATGACAAGAGTGGCACTAGCAACCATTGCATTTTTAGTTATCTGGGCGGTCTTCACAACCGTATTCGCAGCCAGTGCGAACAAACCTGAAGTCAGGCTGTTGCCAAAGTGGCTCTGGGTAGTGCTCTGCGCGGTAGTTCCATTTTTTGGTGGCCTTCTCTACCTCATGGTCGGTCGCCCACTGCGCAGAGAGCCCGGAGCCTTTGGCGGCAAGGGCAAGGTAATTGCCCCTGATGATGACCCAACCTTCTTGCGTGACATTGCAAAAAAACTAAAGGACGAAGACAAGCCAGAGACAAAGCCAGAGTCAAAGCCAGAGGCCAAAGACCCCGGTGAAGAGGACGGCAAAAAAGACGGCGAGAAGTGAGTAACCCTTCTCAACAATTCGCTGCCGAGCTACTTGCGAACCTTGCTGCAAGCGGAGTAACCAACTATTACCTGGCCCCCGGGGCACGCTCTCAGGCACTCGCAATAGCTGCAAGTCAGTTGGCGGATGCCGGCAAGATTTCAATCTCTGTCCGGCTCGACGAGCGATCACTGGGCTTCACCGCGCTCGGCAGGGCGCAGGCAGATTTGAGTCCGGTTGCCATCATCACCACCAGTGGCAGTGCAGTTGCCAATCTCCATCCGGCAATCATCGAGGCCTATCACGCTGGAATTCCGCTGATTGTTTTGAGCGCCGACAGACCGGCACGATTGCGCGGTCTGGGAGCAAATCAGACCACCAACCAAGTTGGCATTTTCTCTCAGAGTGCTCAGTGCATTGATGTCCCAGCACCCACTGCAGATGAAACACCCGATGCCCAAGCGATCGTGGTTGAGGCGATGGATCTCATGTTTAGTTCAGAGAGGGTCACACCCGTGCAGCTGAACCTGCAGTTTGATGAGCCCTTGAGCGCAAGTGGACCAAACGCCGCTGAGGTTCTCGAAGTTATTAGTTTTCCTAAAAAGAATTACTCGCGCCCAGTGCAGTCGGCTGAGATTGAGATTGATCAGAGCACGATTGTGATTGCAGGTGCGGGAGCTGGTAGGGCAGCCCAAGAGTTTGCGTTGAAGGCCAACCTGCCACTTTTTGCAGAGCCCTCTTCGGGTTCAAGATTTGGCCCGCAGGTAATTACCAACTACCCAGAGCTATTGAAAACCGAGCTTGGCAACAGAGTCAAAAAAGTAATCGTGTTTGGTAAACCAAGCCTTTCGCGCTCTGTCATGAAAACCATCAAGAGCTCGGAGCTCTATGTCGTTAGGTCCAGATTCGAAAGCTTCAACCCGTTTCAGAATGCCAAGCTAATCGTCGACCAGCTGGTCCCGATTGGTAGGGCAAATTCCAGCTGGCTTGAGAGCTGGAGGGTGAAAACAACTGAGGACCCACGTTCCAGCTTTGTGTCTCAGGTCTGGGATAGCATCGAAAACCAGGCGTTGGTTTTTGGCGCATCTGATTTGATTCGTGTTGCAGAGCAGTGCGTGGCTCCAAAGGACATCAATGTCTTTTCTAATCGAGGACTAGCCGGCATCGATGGCACCGTATCGACCGCAATCGGGATCGCCCAAAGCGGAGTGAGCGTCAGGGCGCTGATTGGCGACCTAACCCTGATTCACGAGATTTCTGGGCTCAATCTCACTGGGCTCAAAGACCTCAACGTGCAAGTGATTGTTGGTAATGACAAGGGTGGCCACATCTTTGATCGGCTTGAGATGCGCGAACATCTGAGCGATGACTGGTTTGAAAAGCTCTTCACAACCCCGCAGCAGCTGGATGTTGGCGCAATCGTCTCTGGTTTTGGTTGGCAGTATCGCCACTGCACAAACGCCCAAGAACTGGCCACCGCAATGGAGCTTTCGGGTTTTGTGGTGATCGATTACCAGCTCTAGTTAAATGCGTGTCTGACAGCGCGGAACTTGAGTTCGGTTTCATCCAGCTCAGCTTGCGGATCAGATTCTTCAACAATCCCACACCCCGCAAATGCTCTGATTTGATCGCTCTCAATCACTCCGCCGCGCAGAGCAATTGCCAGCTCGCCACTGCCGTCTGAGCTCAGCCAGCCGACTGGACCTGCATAACCTGCGCGATCGTATGGCTCTAACTGGGCTATCAATTCCTGAGCCTCTAGCCTCGGGGTTCCTGCAACCGCAGCTGTTGGGTGCAGATCGGCGATCACATCTAACAGCGTGATGCCCTGTTTGAGCTTGCCACGAACATCGGTGGCGAGGTGCCAAAGATCGGGCAGGGCAAGCGAGAAGGGCTCAGCGTCTGCTTCTACGATTTCGCAGAAGGGCTCCAGTCGCTCAACCATTGAGCGGGCAGCGTAGTCGTGCTCATGGCGGTTCTTGTGGCTGTGGGCAAGGCCGTCGGCGATGGCTCTGTCAACATCTGGGTCAGTGCCACGACCGGCTGTCCCGGCCAGCACTCGGGCGGAAACCTCGCCTGATTCTGCTCTGAGCAATAACTCGGGCGATGCTCCAAACACATCTGCAATCGCATAGGTCCAGCAGTGTGGGTAGCGCTGGTGCAATTTGGTGATCGCCTCGGTGAGATCTGGCCGCGCATTGATCGGCATTACTAAATCTCGACTGAGCACGACCTTGTCTAGATCACTGTTCGCAATGGTTTGAACTGAGCGCTCAACAAGTTCCTTGAATTTGCTGGCGCTGAGATCTCCCTGCAAAAACACCCCGCTGGGTTTCTTTGTCTCGACTAGAGGAGTCGCCTCTTGGTCAGCAACGACCTCAAAAGCGCTCTCGCCTCGAATCACCATTGTGGTCTTTGGAACATAGAGCACCGAGGGGGCCGATGATTTCTCCGAGAAGGTGATTGAAGTCAAGGCGATAATCCCCGAGCCAGGAAGCCCCGATTCGTTGGTGATCTCGGACTGCGCAATCAGATCTTTCCACTTGCGTGATAGCTCGTGAATTCGGTCTTTGCCAAAAGCCTCGAGGCGAAGCACTTCGCCCTTGGCGATGATTAGCTGACCCTCGCGCAAAAAGACAGCGCTGTTATCAAGATCCAGTGTTTCTGGTACGGGGCACTTGCGCACGCTAATTGATAGTGGCATCTGTCCCTTTGCTCTTAGTTAGCCGTGAATAAGGCAACTTCCAAGCCAAGCTTGAAATTTCTGCTTATTCTTTAGAAGTCTAATTAGGAGAGTTCGTGCCAAGAGGTTTGATTGTGTTGGTGGCAGGTGCGCTAATCGCACTCAGCCCGGCAGCAGCCTTTGCATCTAGCGAGATCGAACTGGAAGAGGACTCTCACCTGCAGCAGGTGATTCCGCCTGCCATGTTGCAGCAGGGTTCTTTTGAGGTTGTGAGTGAACCGTTGAACTTGGATTCGATTGTCATTACCGACCGAACCCCAGCCGATCACTTTGTCAGTGCCACTACGCCGTTGGTTGTCGCACTCATGCTCGGTTCAGTTGGACTTGTGATCTACACCCTTACCAGGGTGGACAAGCAGGACTAGTTGGCCCCGATTAGACTTGGCAAGTGACCAAAGCCGACCTCAATAAAACCCCTGCAGAAGTCTCTGCAATGTTCGATGAGGTCGCGCATGCCTATGACAAGACCAATGACCTTTTGTCATTCGGGCAATCGCACTACTGGCGCTTTCGACTAAAGCGGGCGGTGAAGCCTCAGGCGGGCCAAAAAATTCTAGATATTGCTGCAGGCACCGGCACATCTTCAATGGCGCTCTTGGTTCCCGGGGTGAAGATCGTTGCAGCCGATTTTTCCAAGGGGATGCTGGAAGAGGGCAAGAAGCGCTATCCCGAGCTCGAGTTTGTTTTTGCCGATGCTATGAAGCTGCCATTTGCAGACAGTGAGTTTGATGTTGTCACCATGAGTTTTGGACTAAGAAACGTTTCTGATCACAATGTTGCCCTAAAGGAGTTTTACCGGGTGCTAAAGCCCGCTGGCAGGCTTGTGGTTTGTGAGTTCAGCCATGTCGGTGGGCCACTTGGCGCTCTCTACCGCTTCTACCTAAAGAACATTTTGCCCAAGATTTCAAAGCTAATGAGCAAAAACCCGGCCGCCTACGACTACCTCTCGGAATCGATCATGGCTTGGCCAAAACAAGCTGATCTCAAAAAAGATATTGAAGCTGCGGGTTTTTCGAAGGGTTCTTGGAAGAACTTGACCTTTGGCGTGGTTGCCCTGCACGAAGGGACAAAGCTCCAGTGAAAATTCAGCTTCCAAAGCAGTTCAGCCAGGTCAAGGACAAAGCACTTCTTAGTGACCTTGAGACTCGCATGTCCGAGGTCGAAAGCAGGATTCAAGCCGCCACCTCTCATGCCGAGCCGCTAATTGACAAGATGTCCTCTCACTTGTCTCGGGCCGGAGGCAAAAGGATGCGACCAGTTTTGGTGTTGCTCACCTCTCATCTTGGCAACAAAGACAATTCAGAGGTTCTGGATGCCGCCGTCGTGATGGAGATCACTCACCTTGCAACCCTCTACCACGACGATGTGATGGACCAGGCAAATGCCAGGCGCGGAGTTGAAACCGCTCATTTGGTTTGGGGTAACAATGTCGCAATCCTGACCGGGGACCTGCTATTTGCAAGGGCATCAAACATCGTCTCCGGACTTGGCGAGCGAGCTCTTAGCTTGCAGGCTCAGGTCTTTGAGCAGCTAGTGCTCGGCCAACTGCACGAATCAGTTGGTCCAGATCAGGGCCAAGACCCAGTGCAGCACTACCTGGATGTTTTGCGGGATAAGACCGGTTCGTTGATTGCACTCTCCGCAAGGTTGGGTGCGATGCTCTCTGGTGCAGATGAGAAATTCCAAGAGCCGCTGCAGCTCTTTGGTGAGCGGATTGGGATTGCCTTCCAATTAGCAGATGACCTGATTGACATCAGGGCCAAGACCCAAGATTCTGGCAAGATCTCCGGCACAGATTTATTGGCAGGGGTACCCACGCTACCGGTGTTGCTTTTGAGCGGCTTCGATGACGAAGAGAGTAAGTCTTTGGAAGCAGAGATTGCCAGTGGCGTATCGGCCGAGCAGCTGCCAGAGATTCTGGCGCGGTTGCGAGATCACCCTGTCATGGAGCTTGCCCAGACTCAGACTCTTGAGTGGGCAGAGCGGGCAATTGATGCCATTTCACCCCTTCCAGAGGGCAGCGTGAAAAACGCTCTGGTAGCCTTTGCCCGCGCAGTTGTTGAGCGCAAGGGTTAGTTTTTAGAAAGAGAACATGTCAAAGCTTCGTCTTGCCGTAATTGGTGCCGGCCCGGCCGGCATCTACGCCTCTGACCTGATCTTGAAGGCGGAGAGAGACTTCGATGTCTCGATAGACCTGTTTGATCTTTTGCCAGCTCCCTATGGTCTTGTCCGATACGGCGTGGCGCCTGACCACCCAAGAATCAAGGGCATCATCAAAGCGCTCTATGAGGTTTTGGACCGCGGCGATATTCGCTTTTTTGGAAACGTGCAGTACGGCACTGACATCACTTTGGATGACCTAAAAAAGCATTACAACGCAGTGATCTTTGCCACCGGAGCAATTCAGGATGCGTCATTGAACATCCCGGGAGTTGATTTAGATGGCAGCTATGGCGCAGCGGACTTTGTGAATTGGTATGACGCTCATCCTGATTTTCCAACCAGCTGGCCACTAAACGCCAAGGAGATTGCGGTCATTGGCAACGGCAACGTTGCACTAGATGTTGCTCGAATGCTTATCAAGTTGCCAGAGGATCTTTTGACCACCGATATTCCAGACCACGTCTACCAGGGTCTGAAGGAATCACCGGTTACCGATGTCCATGTCTTTGGTCGCAGGGGGCCAGCGCAGGTCAAGTTCTCTCCGCTCGAACTTCGCGAGGCTCTGCATGTTGAAGGCGTCCAGGCAATCGTCTATGACGAAGACTTCCAATACGACGAGGGTTCGCAGAACGCGATTGACTCGAACAATCAAATCCGGGTGATGGTGAAGACCCTGGAGGATCTGCGCGAGAACCCGCAGGAAACAGAGGAGCGCCGGCTTCACCTGCACTTCTTCGCGACCCCCAGCGAGATTCTGGGTGAGGATGGCAAGGTTATTGGCCTCAGGGTTGAAAAGACCAAGCTTGATGGTTCGGGCAATGTCACCAACACTGGTGAGATGGTTGAGTATCCAGTTCAGGCGGTCTATCGAGCTGTTGGATACTTTGGTTCGCCGCTGGATGAAATCCCATTTGATTCAAAGTATGGCGTCATCAAAAACGATCAGGGTCGAGTGCTTGATGATCAGGGAAACCAGATTCCCGGCACCTACTGCACCGGTTGGATCAAGCGCGGACCGGTTGGACTCATCGGCCACACCAAGGCAGATGCGATTGAAACCATTTCACACGTGATTGCAGACCGCGCAAGCTGGTGGCAACCGAATGAGCCAGCTGAGCAGGCAATTGTTGCGACCTTGCAAGCTCGAGGAGTCGACTTCATCCAATGGGAAAACTGGCTGAATATTGATACCGCCGAGAAAAATCTCGGTGAAGCTCTTGGCAGGGAGCGACTAAAGCTGCATAATCGAGCCGAAATGCTCACAATTTCAAAGGGAGAATGATTGCAGCCCTTGCCGCGCCAGAGGCTCCGCAAAGCACAGATTGCAATGCTCCTCACCTTCATTTTTATGGGGCATGCCGCACTATCCTCGGTGGCTTGGGTCCCTGAATACATCGCTCGCCTAGACGTCTCGTTCGCAACCTGGGGAACCATCATCGGTTTTGGTGTTGTTGGATCAATCACGCCACTGTTCTTTGCTTCCAGGCTGATGATGCGCTTTGGCTCTAGGCCGATTATTCGTTTTGCAAACTATGGCGGGATGATCGCGCTGGTTTCACTGGGGCTGACTTCTGACCCTGCAGTTTGGTTTTTTATAAACATGGCCTTCAACTTCTGCATGTCACTAGTTGGCGTGAGCGTGAATTCACATGGCGTGCTGCTGCAGAAGAAAATCAGCCGAAACATCATCGGCCGCTTGCACGCCGGCTGGAGCGTTGGCGCGGTTCTGGCGGCATTCACCGGCGGCGTCGCAACTGTCTTTTTGCCACTAGAGGTTTACTTGATTGCGGTGGCTCTGGTGACTCTTTTTGTTTTTGAATTCAGCTTGCGCTGGCTAATGAGTCCTCAAGAAGATGGTCACCTGGAGGAGAAGGCCGGTGTTGTGAAGCGCCGCTTCTACCAAATGCCCTCGCAGCTTTGGCTTTTGGCCTTCGGTCTTTTCTGCGGTATTTACCCGGAAGTTGCAATCATCGACTGGGCAGCGGTGTTTGCGAGGGACATTCTCAATGCCGATGTCGCGCTGCGCTCAGTTCCCTTCGCCACTTTTATGGTTGGCATGATCGTTGGCCGACTCTCAATGACTCGAATGGCGGAGTATTACCACCCGCAACTAATAGCTTCGCGTGGTTCTTTCATGGCGGCACTGGCGCTCACGTTGACTGCAATCTTTGCGCCGATCATCACAGAATCTTCACCGCTACTTGGTCTCACCACTGCCTCTTTGCTTTGGGGCGTTGCCGGGTTTGGCTTGTCCTCGGTCTCTCCGGCATTTTTCTCGGCAGCTGGTCACATTCCAGGAGTCTCAACGGCCTGGGCGGTTTCTAGGTTGAGCCTGTTTAACTCGATGGTCTCCATTGGCGCCAAGACAGTGATGGGGGCCCTTACTGAGGGAGTCGGTCTGTCACTTGCCTTCTTCTTCCCGATTTCACTAGCAATTGGCGCAGGTTTGATTGCCGGACTGTTTGCATCTAGGGCTCGTCGCAGTGAGCTAGATGCCGCTGCACCTCCCACCGGACCTATTTCGATCATCGTTCCACCCGAAGGCGATAGGTAGTCTTAGCCCGTGACACTTTTGTTGATCGGCAATCAGCCAATGGCCTATGCCTGGGGTTCTGAGCACCTGATTCAGGACTTTGCAGGGTTGGGTGTTGAGGGGGAGCCGGCAGCCGAAGTTTGGTTTGGCTCTCACAAAACGGCACCCTCAAGCATCGTTGGCACAAACCAGAACCTGAGCGACATAGCCCCAGATTTGGGGTTCTTGGTCAAGTTCCTCGCTGCAGCTAAGCCGCTTTCAATTCAGGCTCACCCTTCTCTTGAGAGAGCGATGGAACAGTTTGCTCTGGGAAACAAGAGCTACTCGGATGGCAATCACAAACCGGAGATGATCATCGCGGTTTCTGATTTTGAGGCTTTGTGTGGGTTTAGGGACTTGGCTGAGATTCGGGCTGACCTCGCTCTGCTTGCAAGTGTCAGTGTTGAATTCAACGAGTGGCTTGATGCGTTTGATCGAGGCGGCCTGAGGGCTGCACTGGAGTTTTGTTTCAAAAACAATCTTGCTGAATTGCTAGCTCAGCACGTGTTCGTGCTCTCGCGCTCTAAGGTTCAGCTCTTTCAAAAGCTCTCAGATCAATTCCCGGGCGATGTCGGAGTGATGATCGGCACCATCTTGCTTCACCACATCACTATTGCGGCTGGCGAGGCGCTGTTTTTGCCGGCTGGCAACATCCACGCCTACATAAAAGGCTTAGGTGTTGAGGTGATGGCATCGAGCGACAACGTGCTGCGTGGTGGTCTAACGCCAAAGCCAATCGATGTTCCAGAATTGATGCAGGTATTGGACTTCTCTCCAATCTCAGATCCGCGGGTCAAGCCGAGAAAGCTGGCTACTGGACTTACTCATTACCCAGCAAATGTCAGTGACTTTAACGTTTATCGAGTTGAACCATCAGGATCAAACATGTTGATCGACATGGAGCTAACTGGTTCGATGATCGCCGTTTGCACCGAGGGTGAAATCGAAATCTCGACATCCAAAGACGAATTTCTTACGCTCGCTCGCGGTCAAGCTGCGTTTGTTAGAGATTCCAGGCTGTTTTCGGTAACGGGCAGCGGCGCTGGCTATTTGGCGATGGGTTAGCGGTAGTTCGTAAACTGCAGCGCGACCTCTAGGTCAGCACCCTTGAGAAGGGAAATCACGTCTTGCAGATCGTCTCTGCTCTTTGAGCTGACACGCAGCTCATCGCCTTGAATCTGAGCTTTCACACTCTTGGGTCCCTGGTCACGAATCAACTTGGAAATTTTCTTGGCGTGCTCTTGATCGATGCCGTTTTTCAGACTGCAGTTGATGCGAACCTCTTTACCTGAGGGTTGGGGTTCGGAAGAGTCGAGGGCCTTCAAAGAGATGCCGCGCTTAATCAGCTTGGTCTGAAAGACGTCGAGCACTGCTTTGGCGCGCTCTTCGGAGTTTGCCTTGATCAGAATGTTTTCGCCACTCCATTCAATTGAGGCTCCGGTGCCCTTGAAGTCGTATCGCTGCTCAACTTCTTTTGCTGCCTGGTTCAGGGCGTTGTCTGCCTCTTGGTGGTCGACCTTGCTTACTACGTCAAATGATGAATCTGCCATGAGGGCAAGTCTACTTAGCGCTTCGGCGAGCGGTCGAAGAGCGCACCAGCAAGTCAATTGGCCAAATATTTAGCTGCTCAAAGTTCCGAAGCTGTTTTTCGTCGTCGGATTCCAAGATGTCGATGATCATGTTCGCACCCTTCGCACCCTGCTCGCCGGTCGTTTGGTCGATCGTCGATAGCCCATAGAACTGACCCATTGGGTGGCCATCCATGCCAATCACGCTGATGTCTTGCGGGACTCGATAACCAAGGTCTCTGGCTGCTTGAATGGCTCCGAAGCCCATTTCATCGGAGGCGCAGAAGATTGCGGTTGGAGCGTTCGCAGGGTTTCCCAGCATCTGCTTGGCAGCGTGATAGCCGCCGGCGATTGTGAAATCTGCCTCCGCCATCCATTGCGGATGAAAATCCAGGTTGGCATCCAAAAGCGCCTCGTGATAACCGGTTTTGCGCAGGTACGGCTGGTGAAAGTCCATCTCGGTGGCCGGGGTTCCAGAGATCATGCCAATCTCGGTGTGACCCAGTGAGATTAGGTGCTGGGTAGCAAGACGGCCCGCTCCCTCATCGTCAATCGTTAGCGACCTGGCACCTGGAATCGGTCCACCAATGCCGACTATTGGTTTTTGCAACTCCGTCAGGTTCTTTAGTTCGTTTTCGGAAAGCTTGAGGGCCACGGTCAAAACCCCATCGACTCTTTTGCGAAGAACTAGGTCTTGAAATACTCGTTGACGGTGTGAAGCGCCTCCGGAGAGGTTGTAGAGGGTGACGTCATAGCCTCTTGCGACCAAAGCATTTACGATGCCCTCAAGAACTGCGGAGAAGAACCAGCGATCGATAAAGGGCAGCACGACACCGATGTTTTTTGAGCGTCCAGTTGCCAGCGTGTAGGCGGAGGAGGATGCCACATAACCTAAGTCGGCGGCCGCCTTTAGAACCTTTTCGCGGGCGCGAGCAGAAACGTGGGCCTTGCCATTGAGAGCCCTAGATACCGTTGCGGTGGAGACTCCAGCTCGCTCGGCTACTTCGACGATTCCTACCATTAGCTAAAACTGTAAACCTTTACAATCTTTCCCGCTACAGCTCTCGAGCAATATCGGGTATTGTTTCGTGAGTGCTTCAAGCACAAATGGCTAGTTACCCAAGCGGCCAAAGGGATCTGACTGTAAATCAGCCGGCTCAGCCTTCGGGGGTTCGAATCCCTCACTAGCCACAAACCCCAGCCAATTCGGCTGGGGTTTTAGTTTGCCAAAAACGGATGTCGATCATGGAACAGGCTTCTTTAGAATCTGGTGCTCAAGATGCTCAAGAGCAAATGCCGGGCTGGAAAAAGCGCGTTGCCATTTTCCTCACAGGCCAGACCATTTCAACCTTTGGCTCCTTCTTGGTTCAGTACGCGATTTTGTGGCATTTGACCCTCACCACCAAATCAGGTGGGGTGTTGGCGCTTGCCGCAATTTTTGGCTTCTTACCTCAGGCTATAGTTTCAATTTTTGCCGGGGTTTGGGCAGACCGAATGAACCGCAAGTGGATGATCATGATTGCCGATTCCATGATTGCCCTGACAACTTTGGCACTGGCGCT
>CBFIEQ010000002.1:0-62413 GCA_965661645.1 uncultured Aquiluna sp. | reverse complement strand
GTCATCGCGAGCAAAGCCTCGCTGGAACTTTAATCTCTGTTGAACTTGAGAACCCCAATGGCTACGGGCGGATTTTGCGCTCAACTAGCAATGTGGTCACAGGCATTGTCGAGCAAAAAGACGCGAGTCAAGATCAGCTTGAGATCAAAGAAGTCAACGCAGGCGTTTACGTCTTTGATGCGGCCGCACTTAGTTCCTCCCTTGCCAAGGTCGGTATGGACAACGCGCAGGGCGAGAAATACCTCACTGATGTGGTTGGGCTGCTTCTTGCTGATGGTCAAAAGGTAGAGGCACAGACCCTGCTCGATCCCTATTTGGTTGCGGGCATTAACGATCGCGCCCAGCTAAGTGAGATTGCAGCAGAACTGAATGCCAGGATCGTGCGTGCTTGGCAGTTGGCTGGCGTGACCATTCAAGAGACAGAAACAACTTGGATTGATGTCACCGTTCAGATCGGTCAAGATGTGACCTTGCTGCCGTCCACCCGCCTGCACGGCCTCACTCGCATCGGAGTTGGATCCAGCGTTGGACCAGACACGACCTTGAGCGATGTTGAGGTTGGTCAGGGTGTGAAGATTTCCCGCACTCAGGCTGACTCCGCAAGAATTTTAGACGGCGCAACCGTAGGTCCTTTTGCCTACCTAAGACCAGGGACCGAACTTGGACCCGATGGCAAAATTGGGGCGTTTGTCGAAACCAAGAACGCAAAAATTGGTGCTGGAGCCAAGGTTCCTCACCTTTCGTATGTTGGCGATGCAACGATTGGAGAGGGTGCAAACATCGGTGCTGGCACAATCTTTGCAAACTACGACGGAGTGAATAAGCACCGCACCGAGGTTGGTCCACACGCCAGAACCGGCAGTGGAAATGTCTTTGTGGCACCTGTCTCAATCGGTGCTGGCGCCTACACCGCAGCAGGTTCAACAATCCGCCGAAATGTCGAGCCGGGGGCGTTAGCATTGAACCCTGGCACGCAGAAGAACTTGGCGGGCTGGGTACTGGAGCAAAGACCGGGTTCGGCTTCGGCGAAGGCGGCAAGCGAGAAGACGGAGTAGATGGTGGCAATCGAAAAGGCCGCGAGCAAGCAACTGGTTATTGCCTCTGGAAGGGCCCATCAAGCTTTGGCCCAAGAGGTTGCTGAGATACTCAACACTGACCTGGTCCCAATGACCGCATACGACTTTGCCAACGGTGAAACCTTCGTCCGCTACGAACGAAGTGTTCGTGGTGTCGATGCGTTCATCATTCAGGCACACCCTCAACCAATCAACCACTGGCTCATGGAGCAGCTATTGATGGTTGATGCCATGAAGCGCGCAAGTGCCAAGAGAATTACGGTAGTGTCCCCATTTTTCCCTTACGCAAGACAAGACAAAAAGCACAAGGGTCGCGAGCCAATCTCGGCTCGATTGGTCACTGACCTCTATCGCACCGCAGGCGCATCACGTCTGATGTCAGTGGATCTTCACACCCCTCAGATTCAAGGCTTCTTCGATGGCCCGGTTGACCATCTGTGGGCGCTGCCACTTCTTGCGGACCACGTCGCATCAACCTTTGGAACAGAGAACTTGACTGTTGTCTCCCCAGACTCTGGCCGAGTTCGTGTCGCAGATATTTGGGCGGACCGCCTCGCATCACCGCTTGCCATAGTCCACAAGCGCCGCGACCCAGATAAGCCAAACCAGGTTCAGGTCAATGAGATTGTTGGCGATGTTTCGGGTCGTGACTGCCTGTTGGTCGATGACATGATCGACACCGGTGGCACGATTCTGGCAGCTGCCAAGGCTCTCAAGGCCAATGGTGCGGCCCGAGTTATAGTTGCCGCCACCCATGCCGTTTTCTCCAACCCGGCAGTTGAGAGACTCTCGGACCCGGTGATTGATTCGGTTGTGGTGACCAACACTTTGCCAATCACTCCGGATAAGGAGTTTGATTCTCTGACCGTGTTGTCGATCGCCCCGCTGATTGCTAAGGCAATCGCTGCCGTGTTCTATGACGATTCCGTCAACTCGCTCTTCCCTGGTCACGCCTAGAAAAGCCTTAGCTTGAAGCGGCAACTGAGCCAGCTGGATGCGGTCTTTATTGGCTTAGCTGCGATGCTTGGAGCTGGCGTATTTGTGGTTTTTGGACCAGCCGCACTCTTAGCCGGAAGCTGGCTCCAGTTTGCCATTGTCCTAGCTGCGATCGTGGCATACCTAAACGCCAGCACAATTGCTCAGTTGGCTGCGGTTGTTTCAAGGCCCGGCGGCACCTATGCATACGGAAGGCATTACCTCTCTAACAACTGGGGGTTTTTGGCAGGCGCGGCATTTCTAATTGGCAAGATGGGATCGGCTGCCGCCATCGCTCTGGTGTTCGCTAGCTATCTCACTCCTGGTTTTGAGGTTTTGACTGCAACTTTGGCGATTGTCGTCATGGCTTTTATAAACATTCTTGGAGTGAACAGGACAGCTTTCGGTTCAAAAGTCCTTGCCGGAATCACGATCTTGTTTCTCGTGGTTCTAGCCCTGGCCGCTCTTTCTGCTCCAGTCACCAACACGCCGCTTGAGGCCCCGACGGGCATAGGGGTTCTTACCGCTGCAAGTCTGTTCTTCTTCGCATTTGCTGGCTATGCAAGGGTTGCCACCCTTGGAGATGAGGTTCGAAACTCCCTCACCGCGGTTCCCAGAGCGATCATCATCTCGCTGGGAATCGTCTTTGTCCTCTATCTGTCAATGGGTTGGCTGGTTGAAAACAGGCTTGGCAGTTTGGTAATCGGGTCCGTGACACCACTTGCTGACTTAGCTGCGGTGTCATTCGGGTCTGGTTCTTATGTCTTTGTTTTCGCAGCTGTCGCGGCGCTGGGCTCATTGCTGGCGCTTCTTGCCGGCATGAGTCGCACGGCTGCGACCATGGCGGAGGATGGCGAATTGCCTCGGTTATTTGCAAGGCGAAGTAAAAATGGGACCCCTTGGATTGCAGAGTTGACGATAGCTCTAATCGCGATTGCTTTAGCGGCTTCGGGATCTTTTGCACTCACCATCGGGCTTTCTTCTTTTGCAGTTTTGGTCTACTACGCGATTGCAAACCTTGCCGGCTATCGTCAACCAGCCGTTGAGGCAAAGCGGTCCAAGGTTTGGAACATTTTGGGCTTGCTTTTGTGTCTTGCCCTAGCATTTTCGGTTCCGCTGGAGGGCCTAGTGCTGGGCATGGTAGCGCTACTGGCGGCAATGATTTTGCGCTGGGGGCTTTCCAAGCTTCGCTAGTGTCAGCTAGGCTATGGGTCGTTCAGCGGCGAGGGATGCAAAAAGCATCCGTAATCGACGGGGTCTTTTTTCCTCGCCATCTATGAAGAGGAAAAAATGTCAGAGAACAAAATGGTTGCCGAGGTTCGCGAGAGCTTTGGTAAGGGCGCAGCTCGTAAGCTTCGCGCCGCAGGCCGCACACCAGCCGTAATCTACGGTCACGGAAATGCCACCCGCCACATTCACCTTCCAGCTCACGATGTTGCTCTAGCGCTTCGAATCAAGAATGCGCTTTTGGAGCTCAACATCTCTGGCAAGGAAGAGCTAGTTCTTGTAAAAAGCGCAGCCAAGGACCCAGTAACTCAGGTAATCGAGCACGTTGACCTGGTTGAAGTTCGCAAGGGTGAGAAGGTCCACGTTGAGATTCCGGTTCACGTTGTTGGTGAACCTATGGGTGGAACAGTGGTTGATCTTGAGCACAAGACCGTCAAGGTCGAGGCTGAGGCAACTCACATTCCTGAGTATGTTGAGCTTCACATCTCAAAGGAGAACCCAGCCGGTCACCACTACGTGGTTTCCGACCTTATCTTCCCGCAGGGCGTAAAGCCAGAGCTTGAGGCAACTGAACTGGTAGCTTCGGTCGTAGAGACTAGAGCTGGAGCCGCTGAAGATGAGACAACTGCTGAAGAAGCTACTGAAGCAGAGCCAGCCGCTGACGCAGAGTAATTCCTGGTTGATAGTTGGGCTCGGCAATCCCGGGCCCAACTATCAGTCAAACCGCCACAACATCGGTCAGCAGGTGCTTGATGTGATGGCTCAAAAACAATCCCTGCGTTTCAAATCTCACAAAACCGGCAGTTTGGTCGCCGAATACAGCAACTCGGGGCAAAAGCTAATTTTGGCGAAGAGCCAGGGGTTCATGAACCTCTCGGGCGCCCCTGTTCAAAAGCTCTTGCAGTTTTATTCAATTCCCACCGAGAAACTCATCGTCATCCACGACGAACTAGATCTCGACTTTGGCGATTTGCGCAAGAAGTTCGATGGTGGTCACGCCGGTCACAACGGACTTCGAGATATCTCAGCTAGGTGCGGAACCGCGTATCACAGGGTTCGCTTCGGTATCGGAAGGCCACCTGGGCAAATGTCGGTTAGCGACTTTGTTTTGCAGAACTTTTCGAGTAGCGAGGCAAAAGAGCTACCTGTTCTCATTGAACTAGCTATTGATCACGTGCTGGAAACCGCAACTGAAAAAACTACCTAAGATTATTCGGTGACCCTGGGCCCTTTGATGAAGGTAGTGGGTCAGTCGCACCCGGCGAAAACACTGACTTTCAAAAGCCAACTAAATCTATTTGCCCCAGGGGCCACTCACGCGATCGCGTTAGCTCAGCTGATTCAGAGCTCCAAGCTTCCGGTAGCAGCAATCGTGGCATCAGGCAACCAAGCAGCAAAGCTCTCTGAAGCGCTTTCAGAGTTGGTGCCCACTCTCGAGCTAATCGAATTCCCGTCCTGGGAGACGCTGCCGCATGAGCGGCTCTCACCGGCTGCTGAAACTGTTGGAAAGCGGCTGCAAGCGTTGCATCGCATGCTAGAAATCCAGAAGGGCGTTGACCACCCTGTCGCGCTGCTGATTTCAATCCGCGCAGCGCTACAACCGGTGATGGGAGGGCTAGAGGACCACCCTCCTTTCACCCTGGAGCGTGGCAAAGACTACTTATTGCCTGAGTTATCGCTGAAGCTAATTGAGCTTGCCTATGAGCGGGTAGACATGGTTTCCAGACGCGGTGAGTTTGCAATTCGCGGTGGGATTTTGGATGTCTTTCCCACCACCTCATCGCATGCGCTCAGGCTCGAATTTTTTGGGGATCAGCTCGATGACATCAGAGAGTTCAATGTCTCGGACCAGCGCTCAATCGCCTCACAGTTGGATTCAATAGACCTCTACGCGGCTAGAGAGCTAATAATCACCCCTGCGGTTGGCAGGCGAGCACGTGAAATGGCAGGAGAGTTTCCAGGGCTCACCGAAATGCTCACCAAAATTGGTGAGGGAATTCCGGTGGCAGGGATGGAGTCACTGGCTCCGCTGCTTGGTGTGAAGCTAGGGCCGATAACCGACTATTTGAAAAAGACCAATGTCGTGGTTGTAGAGCCCGAACGGATTATGGCCAGGGCACAGTCATTGGTTGACACCAATGAGGAGTTTTTGCACGCTGCCTGGGATGCGGCTATCGAAGGGGCAACCGCCCCGATTGATTTTTCACAGGGCGGTTTCTACGAGCCCGAAACTTTTTTTGATCTGATTAGAAAAGATCACACCATTATCGAGCTCGATTCGCTTCAGAAATCCGAAGCTGTGGATCTTGGGCTTCGGCAGATTCCGAGCTTCACAAAAGAATCGCCGGCGCTTGGTTGGCTGCAAGATCAAATCGATCAGGGCATGCGGATCGTTATCGTGGCTCGCGGTCATGGTACCGCGGAGCGCATCGTGGAGATTCTCACCGCAGAGACGCTGCCCGTGGTGCTTACGGAGGTGCTGGGGTCAGTAGCAGCCGAACACATCACCTGCGTGGTTGGAAACCTAGAGCAGGGTTTTGTGCTGCAGGATCAAAAGCTAATCGTTTTGAGTGAATCAGAGTTGTTCGGGGTAGCAGGCTCCTACGCCTCTCCTAAAGAGCGCAAGCTTGCCAGGCGCCGGGGTCAACAGGTTGATCCTCTGGCTCTCAAGCAGGGTGACTATGTGGTCCATGAAATTCACGGCATCGGCAGATTCAAGGAGCTTATCCAGCGTCAGAATCGCAATCAGGTCAGAGAGTACTTGCTGATTGAATACGCGCCACCAAAACGCGGATACCCAGCAGACACGTTGTTCGTGCCAACTGATCAACTTGATTTTCTCTCTAGATATGTTGGCGCTGAGGCGCCCGTTTTGTCCAAGATGGGTGGCACCGACTGGGCCAGGGCAAAAGGCAATGCCCGAAAGGCAGTTCGAAAGATCGCGATTGACCTGGTGAAGCTCTACTCGGCCAGGATGAAATCCAAGGGTCACGCCTTTGGTCCAGATACGCACTGGCAGCAGGAGCTTGAGGAAGCCTTCATCCACCAAGAGACACCGGATCAGATGACCACCATCGACGAGGTGAAGCGCGATATGGAAAAGCAGGTTCCGATGGATCGACTGCTTGCCGGGGATGTTGGCTATGGCAAGACCGAGGTTGCTGTCAGGGCAGCGTTCAAGGCCATTCAGGACGGCAAGCAGGTCGCAATGCTTGTTCCGACCACCTTGTTGGTTCGCCAGCACACCGAGACTTTCGAGCAGCGATACGGTAGCTTCCCAGTCAAGATTGCCGCTCTGAGCCGGTTCCAAAGCGCCAAAGAGTCCAAAAAGGTTCTGGCCGATCTTGAATCTGGCGCTTTGGACATGGTGATAGGAACCCACAGGCTGCTCAGTCAGGGAGTGAAGTTTCGAGACCTAGGCCTTGTCATCATTGACGAAGAGCAGCGCTTTGGGGTTGAGCACAAAGAGAAGCTCAAGGAGCTCAAGACAAATGTTGATGTTTTAGCCATGAGTGCGACTCCTATCCCGAGAACTCTTGAAATGGCGGTCACTGGAATTCGAGAAATGTCCACGCTGGCAACTCCACCTGAAGAGCGTCATCCGATTCTCACCTACATCGGTGGCTACAGCGAGAAGCAGGTGGCAGCAGCAATTCGCAGGGAGTTGATTCGTGAAGGACAGGTCTTCTTTGTCCACAACAGAGTTGCAACCATTGAGAAAACTGCCGCTGATATCGCAAAACTTGTCCCAGAGGCAAGGGTCGCCATTGCCCACGGTCAAATGGGGGAGGCGCAGCTAGAGCAGGTGGTGGTTGATTTCTGGGAGCGCAAATTTGATGTTCTCGTCTCAACAACGATCATCGAAACCGGAATCGATATCCCAAATGCCAACACCCTGATTGTCGATCGAGCGGAAAATTTTGGCTTGTCGCAGCTGCACCAAATTCGTGGTCGAGTCGGAAGGTCAAAGGAGCGCGCCTACGCGTACTTCTTCTATGACCCATCCAAGCCACTGACCGAAACAGCACATGATCGGCTGGCAACCATTGCAACGAACAACGAACTCGGAAGTGGCATGCAGGTTGCTATGAAGGACCTTGAGATACGCGGGGCGGGGAACCTGCTCGGTGGAGAACAGTCGGGCCACATTGCCGGGGTTGGCTTTGATCTCTACCTCCGAATGATCGCCGAGGCCGTCAATGAATTCCGGGGTGAAGAAATCTCCTCTCCCGCCGAACTCAAGCTTGAGTTGCCGGTGGATGCCAGAATCCCAGTCGAATACGTCGACTCCGAGCGCCTGAGACTAGAGGCCTATCACAAGCTCTCTGCAGAAAGCTCGGCAAAGAGTTCAAGACAGAAGCTCAAGGAAATACTGGCCGAACTTGAGGATCGCTACGGTAAAGCACCAAAGTCGGTGCTTCAGCTAATTGAAGTGACGGCACTTAGGCAGCAGGCAAATCGGCTTGGTTTGAAGGATGTAAATCTCTTGGGCGCGATGGCCAAGCTCAGCCCTGTTGAACTAAGCGAAAAAGAACTTGTTGCACTTACGCACAAACTGAAGGGTGTTCGCTACCTGCAATCCTCGAAACTGCTGAGCGTTCCAGTACCCATTTCTGGCGGTACTGAACCAAAATCCGATGATGAGGTGATTGACTGGCTTTGGCAGTTGTTCGCGATCGTGTTTGGGGCCAAAGATGGAAAAGCTGAAATCTCTAATTGAAACCGCACATCAGTTGCGAGCTCCGGGGGGCTGCCCCTGGGATGCCGAGCAAGACCACCGCTCGCTGGTGCAATACCTGCTGGAAGAAACTCACGAGCTGATTGATGCCTTAGAAACCGGCAATCGTGACGAGGTGCTAGAAGAACTCGGTGATGTTTTATATCAGGTTATTTTTCATTCCGATTTAGCCTCTGAAGGAACTTTGGGCGAGCCTTTTGACTTGGAAGACGTCGCTGAGTTTATGGAGCAAAAAATGCGCTCAAGACACCCCCACGTCTTTGGCAACAAAGAAGAGCTCGAGAAATTTGCAGCCGAAACTGGTGACGATGTTATGCAGAACTGGGAAAACCACAAGAAAAAAGAGAAGCCCGGCCGCAAATCTATTCTGGATGGTATTCCCCAAACGATGCCGGCGCTAGCGCTGAGCTCAAAGGTGATGGGCAAGGCTGAGAAGGCAGGAATCCTGGAAGGGTTATCGGAGCCAGTGGTGCCGATGTCCTCAGAGGAAGATCTGGGCAAATTGCTTCTCGCAATAGTGGCTAGCGCAAGGAGCTTGGGTCTAGATCCAGAGCGCGCTCTTCGAGAGGCAACCAGAGAACTACAGGCTGAAATCCGGGCTGGAGAGCTTGAAGGCGACTTTGACGCAGGCGTTGTTGGAGTTGGCAACTAAGTCGAGTTTCTGGCTGCTTTCTAGAATTCGAGCAGCCAAAGGTCCACTGGCTTTCGTGGATGAGAGTTTCATGTCTCCGGCTCAAGATGCTGACAGCTTCTACATCCTTGGCGCAGTCGTGGTTGAAAAAACTAAAGTTTTCTGGTTGCGAAGCCAGCTGCGCGAGATTGTGGGCGACGACTTTTTTCACGCCACTGAATTTGGGCGGAAAGATTGGGGTAGGCAAAAAATTCGCAAAATGGCGGATCTGTTAGCCAGGGAGGCCAAGCCGGTTCTGGTTGTTCTGGAGCAGTTGAAATCCTCAGACCAGGATGCCGAAAAGGCAAGAGCAATTGTCACCAAGAGGTTGTTCCAAGAGCTCTCTGAGAACCAGCTTTATCTAACTGGAACCGTTGTGTTCGAGCGGCGAATGCGAAAACTGCAATATCAGAGCGATCTAAGGATTTTCGAAAGCCTTAGAAGACAAAAATTACCCGGTAGCAAGTTGCAGATAATTGGAATTGCCAGTAAATCTGAGCCACTACTTTGGGCACCAGACCTCTTGTGTTGGGCCTACAGGCAGGCCTATCGAGAAGATAACCCGAGCTATTTCCAACAGCTACGCAAGGTGGTCAAGCTAATCAGGATCTAGCGAAGAGGGACTCGAAGTCAGCAAATCCAGCATCAAGAATCTGCGATGGGGTTCGCGTGTCATCACTCTGAGCCCAGTGGATCATGATGGCCATTGATGCAGACACAACCGCAGCTGAGACCGTCTTGGCCCTAAGGGCATCGCCACCATTTTTGATTACCGAGGTTTCTATAAGCTTTCTAACCTCGTCCAGCTGTCCTTGGCCCCAACCGTAAACCTCCGGCGATGAACCGATGAGTCTGAGTCTGAGCCTGAGCGTCTCAAGGCTCTCATCTAGCTCATGCATCGCTCCAACCCATGAGCTATGAATCAGCGAAACCAAATCGCCAGCGGTTGAATTTGCAAGTCTTTTCTCAAGTTCCTCCTGGAACTGGTGCAGCCCGCCCCAAACGACAGCGGCCTTTGAGGGAAAGAGCCGAAATAGGTTTGAGCGGGAGATTCCAGCAACGACCGCAACCTCATCCATGGTGACCTGCTCAATCCCGCGCTCAGCAAATAGCTTCAGAGCGGCAAGGCTTACTGAGTTTGGGTCTGTGGTGACAGGCCGTCCGCGGCGCGGCGCTGCTTGCGGAATTGACATGCGCTAACAATAGCAATCAGGTTCCTGGATTTTTTTGAAGCGCCCCTCTTGAGCCTTGGCGCTCTGATGATGTGCGAAACTTAGGCCTATGGCCAATCAGGTAAATGCTCCCAGGGGAATGCGCGACTTTCTGCCGAGCCAACTCGGGGTCAGGCAAGAGCTCATTGAAAAGATTTCCGCCAGCTATCTAGCTCGCGGTTTCCAAGGTATTGAAACCCCGATCGTAGAAGACCTTGACAGACTCAGTTCTGGTCAAGGGGGAGATAACGAAAAGCTCGTTTTCAAGATTCAAAAACGCGGGGAGGAATTTGATAAATCTTTAGCAAGTGGCGAGGAGCTCGCCGATCTTGGCTTGAGATTTGATCTAACGGTTCCGCTTACCAGGTATTACGCATCGAATCACGCGAAGCTACCCAGGGTGTTCAAGGCGATGCAGATCGGTCCGGTATTTCGTGCCGAGCGACCGCAGAAGGGCCGCTACCGACAGTTCGTGCAGTGCGACATCGACATCATCGGCGATGACTCGATTTCAGCCGAGGCAGAGCTACTGACGGCATCACTGGCAGCCTTGAGAGCCATTGGTTTGGAAAATGCGACCATCAGAATCAATCACCGCGAATTGCTAATTCAAAACATAGCCAACCTGGGGATTGAGCAGAAAGACTCGCTATCGGCCATGATCACCATCGACAAGCTTGACAAGATCGGAGTTGAGGGTGTTTCAACAGAACTTGGAGAGAAGTTTGGCGACGCTGTTGCCCAAAGTGCAACCAGCTGGCTTCAAGGTATCCAGGCTGATCAGATTCCGGAATTACTTGTTCCCCTAGTGAGTGCGGTTGGCACTTCCGCAAAGAGTTTGAGGTTTGACCCCGCTTTGGTCCGCGGCATGGGTTATTACACCGGAGCAATCTTTGAAATCGAGCACCCAGAATCCAACTCCTCAATTGGCGGTGGTGGTCGCTATGACGGCATGGTGGGGAAGTGGCTCGGTAAAGACGTGCCAGCGGTAGGAATCTCACTCGGATTTGAGCGAATAGTTGATTTGGTTGGTGAACACAGCTCCAGCCGGGGCTTTCAAGTACTTGTCTACCCAGCCGAACAGCTACAAATCGCTCTGGCTTTGCAGGAGGAATTGGTGGCGCTGGGCCACCGCATTCGAATAGAGAAAAAGCCCAAGAATCTGAAGCTGTTGCTTGAGGAAATGGCTCAGTCGGGAGCGGCAAGCTTTGCAATCTTAAGTGAGGAAAACGCAAACATTGGTCAGCTTGAATTCAAGCCGCTTAGCTAAATCGCTAAGCTAGGGGCGAATACAGCGCGGTCTTCTCTTCACTTTTCTATAAACACAAAATCCATAGGAGATTACTTTGTCCATCATCACCGCTATCGGCGCTCGCGAAATCCTTGATTCCAGAGGAAACCCAACCGTTGAGGTTGAGGTCTTACTAGACGATGACAGTTTTGGTCGTGCTGCTGTTCCCTCGGGCGCATCCACCGGTGCCTTCGAGGCTCACGAGTCAAGAGATGGTGACAAGACCCGCTACATGGGCAAGGGTGTTCAGGATGCCGTCAAAGCAGTTCTAGAGACCATTGATGAGCAGCTAGTTGATTTTGATGCTACTGACCAGCGTCTGGTCGATGCCGCCCTAATCTCAATTGATGGCACCTCAAACAAGTCCAAGCTAGGTGCAAACGCCATTTTGGGTGTTTCTCTTGCTAATTCCAGGGCTGCTGCCGAAAGCTGCAACCTTCCGCTCTATCGCTACCTTGGCGGATCAAACGCATTTGTTTTGCCAGTCCCGCTAATGAACATCATCAATGGTGGCGCTCACGCTGACAACGGCGTTGACATTCAGGAATTCATGATTGTGCCACTGGGTGCTAAGAGCTTCTCCGAAGCTCTTAGGTGGGGAACCGAGGTTTACCACACCCTGAAGAAGCTCTTGAGTGACAAGGGCTTGGCAACCGGTCTTGGGGACGAGGGTGGCTTCGCACCCGACCTACCAACCAACCGCGCCGCACTTGATTTGATCTCAGAGGCGATTGGCCTTGCTGGCTACAAACTCGGTTCGGAGATTGCGCTGGCATTGGATGTTGCATCAACCGAATTTTTCGATGAGAAGACTGCAAAGTACAGCTTCGAGGGCAAGGAGCTTTCGGCCTCCGACATGATCTCCTACTACGAGGAGCTGATGGCGAACTACCCACTGGTGTCAATCGAAGACCCGCTAGCTGAAGATGACTGGGCTGGCTGGACCGAGATCACTGCAAAGCTTGGATCTAGAGTCCAACTGGTCGGAGATGACCTGTATGTGACCAACCCAGAGCGACTCCAAAAGGGAATCGACCTGAAGGCTGGAAACGCAATCTTGGTCAAGGTAAACCAAATCGGAACCCTGACAGAGACAATGGACGCGGTTTCGCTAGCTCAGCGCGAGGGTATGAAGGCGATCATTTCTCACCGTTCGGGTGAGACCGAGGACACATTCATCGCCGATCTCGCGGTTGCAACCAATGCTGGTCAGATCAAGACTGGTGCTCCTGCAAGGAGCGAGCGCGTTGCGAAGTACAACCAGCTACTGCGCATCGAGGAGGAATTGGCAGATGCTGCCCACTACGCGGGTCGCTCGGCATTCCCTCGCTTCCAGGGCTAGCTGACACCAAAACCTTCAGCCTTGGCTTTAGACTTTTGAACCATGGCTAAAAAGCGCGAACCCAAGATTCCTGTGTCAATGACACAGGGTCGCATGTTGGTTCGAATGCTCAAGTTGAACAGCGTCTCGGTGAGCCTGATTGCGGTCATCGTGCTGGGCTCGTTCTTGGTAGCCCAAGACGTTCAGACTTTTTTGAATCAGCGAAGAGTCATTGCCGAGATGGAACAATCGCTTGAGCTTGGCAGGCAGTCGGTTGAAGACATGGAGGCTGAGCGGGACCGCTGGCAAGACCCGGTTTACATTCGCTCACAGGCTCGCGATCGACTTTATTACGTGTTACCAGGAGAGGTTTCATACCTGGTCATGAATGCTGATGGAATGGACCTGTCAGACACCTCCGGCACTTTGGGAGAGATTCTGGCTGAAAAAAGAAGTGCCGACTCAATCTCGCAAGAGGTACTGGCAGCCAAAGACAACTGGGTGGATTCTGTGATGGAGTCTTTCCTGAGAGCAGCACTCGATAAGCCGGTGGAGACAGAGTGAGTATCTCAACGGAGGATTTGGCAGAGGTCACCCGTCAACTGGGGAGACCGGCAAGAGATATTCTGGAGATTGCCGCTAGGTGCGTTTGTGGTAGGCCACTGGTGGTAAAGACCAACCCAAGACTTGGTGATGGCACACCATTTCCCACGCTCTACTACTTGACTCAGCCAGCGGCAACGGCGGCAGTCTCCACGCTCGAGGCAACCGGTCTCATGGCGCAACTGCAAGAACAGTTGACCAGCGACGAGAAACTTCAGCAGCAGTATCTTGCAGCACACCAAAGTTACCTGGCAGAGCGAGAAGCAATCTTGGAAGTCGAGGAGATCAAAGACTTCTCGGCCGGAGGCATGCCAGAGCGAGTCAAGTGTCTACACGCGCTTGTGGGTCACTCGCTAGCAAAGGGGCCGGGAGTCAATCCGATTGGAGACATCGCGCTAGAAAATCTGCAATGGTCGCCAACTCAATGCAGTTGCCAATAGCCGAAATACGCTCGCCACTTGCCATCGTGGCCATCAAATCCGCTACTCTATTCGGGTTAGCTCCCCTTGCACCGATGCTCAGGCTGGCCTTGCGCATCGGGCGCGAATAGCCAGGTTGACAAACAAAAACAAAGGTAAGCCGCAAAACATGACAGTTGCGACATCTACGTCTAAGACCCCCAAGGCAGTCCTCGAGGCAACTCTGAACAAGAGGCCACCGCAGCGAATTCTGATAATTGGTGGTGGCTACGCAGGCTTCTACACCGCTTGGAAGCTTGAGAAGCTCCTAAAGCGCGGCGAGGCCGAGGTCACCCTGGTCGATCCGCTTCCATACATGACCTACCAGCCTTTTTTGCCTGAGGTGGCGGCGGGTTCGATTGAACCTCGTCACGCAGTTGTTTCTCACCGACAGCACCTCACAAAGACCAAACTGATCACCGGCCGAATGCTAAAGGTCAATCACAAGCTCAAAAAAGCAACCATCGACATTGAGGGCACCAAGAACCTAGTTCTTGAATACGACCAGATAGTGATGACCGCTGGTGCGGTCACCAGAACTTTCCCAATCAAGGGCATCGCCGAAGAGGCCATTGGCCTGAAGACAATCGAAGAGGCCGTTGAAGTTAGAAACCGCCTGGTTGGAAACTTCGATCGAGCAGCGTCACTTCCCAAGGGCGACAAGAACCGCGCGAGACTGTTGACGACGGTCGTGGTTGGTGGTGGTTTTGCCGGAATTGAAGCTTTTGCAGAACTTAGAAGCGCAGCAACATTCCTACTGCGTTACTTCCCGGAAATTGAATTCGATGAGGTGCAGTTTCACCTGATTGAGGCAATGGGTCGCATTATGCCGGAGGTATCGCAGAAGACCAGTGAGTGGGTTATAAAGAACCTCGACAAGCGCGGTGCAAAGATTCACCTCAACACCCAGGTCGAGTCAGCAGACAAAGGCGTCGTGAAGCTGTCAACCGGTGAGCTGATGCCCTCAGATTTGATCATTTGGACTGCTGGAGTCGCTGCCGCACCAGTTGTAAAGAATGCAGACTTCCCGCTTGATGCAAGGTTCCGTGTAATGGCTAACGCCAAATTGCAGATTGTGGATGGCGAAACCGTTATTGAGGGTGCCTGGACCGCAGGAGACGTCTCGGCAGTTCCAGACCTCTCTGGTGGTGGTGTGGGCGGTTACTGTGTTCCGAACGCACAGCACGCCGTGCGCCAAGCCAAACTGCTAGCCAAAAACATCGTTGGCAACCTTCGAGGAGATGCACCAAAAGAGTATTTCCACAAGAATCTCGGTGCGGTTGCCGGTCTAGGAATCGGAGTCGGTGCATTCCAGTCGGGCAAGATTGCCTTGACCGGATTCATCGCTTGGATCGCACACCGTGGCTACCACGGCCTGGCTATGCCTACTTGGGAGCGCAAGATTAGGGTCGTGGCTGGATGGTTGTGGAACCTGATTCTAGGTCGCGATATGGTCAGCCTTGAGGCTGTTCGCAACCCTCGATTATTCTTCTCGACCTGGGCAACCAAGCCGAAAAAGTAAATACTTTCTAGGATTGAAGACCCGGGATAAACCCCGGGTCTTTTTTCTTGGCCCCGATAGCCCAATGGCAGAGGCAGACGACTTAAAATCGTCACAGTGTCGGTTCGAGTCCGACTCGGGGCACAAACAATTCTCCAGTTTCTTACAGCCTCATCACAGCAACCCGCCATAATGTTGAGGGATCTAATCAAGGAGAGTGGATGGAAGTCTTTCTGGTAATCCTCGGGATTGCTGCAGTAATCGGTATTTACCTATGGGTGACATACAACGCACTTGTCACGCTAAAGGTCCGAGTCGACGAGGCTTGGAGCGATATCACTGTTCAGCTCAAGCGCCGTGCAGATTTGATTCCAAACCTGATCGAAACCGTAAAGGGCTACGCCGCTCATGAAAAAGAGGTTTTCGAGAACGTAACCAAGGCCCGGGCCGCGACAGTATCCCCAGAGGCCCTTGAACACCCTCAGCAGGCCGCTCAAGCCGAAGGCATGCTTCAGGGTGCCCTAAAGAGCCTGTTCGCAGTCTCCGAGGCTTACCCGCAGCTGGTTGCCTCAAACAACTTTCTAGAGCTCCAAAGGGAATTGACCGACACAGAGGACAAGATCATGGCCTCCAGGCGGTTTTTCAATGGTGGTGTTCGTGAGCTGAACACAAAGATTCAGCAGTTCCCGAACAACGTCTTTGCATCTTCACTTGGCTTTAGTGAACGAGAGTTCTTCGAGGTCGATGACCTTGCAGCTATTTCAGAGCCTCCCAAGGCTCAGTTCTAGGGGTCTAGTTGTATTCGGCAATAGCTGCCAACAAGCGAAACACCGTGATCATCATCACGTTGTTTGTCGCGCTCATAGGAGGGCTGGCATGGCTCTTTGGTGAGGCATCCGGCAATGGTTCCAGCGCACTTTTCATAATTTTGTTCGCAGCTGGATATGCCCTGTTTCAGTACTATGCCGCCAGCTCGATAGCGCTAAGCATGTCTGGCGCTCACCAGATTCAGAAGCGGGACAATCCAAGGCTCTGGAACACGGTTGAGAATCTGGCCATTTCTCAGGGTATGCCAATGCCCAAGGTCTACATAATCAACGACCCAGCCCCCAATGCTTTTGCAACCGGTCGGAATCCCGAGAAGGCCGTTGTTGCCGCCACGACCGGCCTATTGGAAATCATGGATGACAATGAGCTTGAGGGCGTGATGGCTCATGAGCTTGGCCATGTCAAAAACTATGACATCCGAGTTTCAATGATTGTTTTCGGTTTAATTTCAGCCATCGGCATCTTGGCCGACTTCGCTATTCGCATGGCCTGGTTTTCGGGAATGAGTCGTAACCGCGACTCGGGACAGCTAGGCATGATTTTGATTCTGGTTGGCATTGTGGGCTGGATTATCGCAGCGCTTATTGGCCCATTGGTGTCAGCTGCAGTTTCGCGCCAGCGCGAGTACTTGGCGGACGCCTCGGGTGCTGCCATGACAAGGTATCCGGATGGCCTTGCCTCGGCGCTCCAAAAACTCGGTGACTACGGCCGACCAATGCAGCGCGCAAACAGTGCGATGGCTCACATGTACATCAACGACCCAATTAAACCCGGCTTCGTGGAGCGGGCATTTTCAACCCATCCTCCGATTCCAAAACGGATCGAGAGATTGAAGAAAATTGGCACCAGCTTCTGAATCGCTAGACTTTCTCTCACTCTTAGATTGAAGGTTTAGTTATGGCAAAGGCAAACATGCCGTCCCTGGAAGATTTCTCTAAAGCTCAAGAGCGAATTTCCGGAATTGCCATTGAAACCCCAATGCTGCAATCCCACTGGCTGTCCGAGCAGACCGATAGCAACATTTGGTTCAAGTGTGAGAACCTTCAGCGCACCGGTGCCTACAAGCTCCGTGGTGCCTACAACATGATCTCTCAGCTCAGCGATGAGGAGAAGGCCCGCGGTGTTGTCGCTGCTTCGGCAGGAAATCACGCTCAGGGTGTTGCAATGGCAGCCCGGGAGTTGGGAATCAAAGCAACAATCTTCATGCCTGTTGGTGCCTCGCTGCCGAAGTATCAAGCGACGGTTGGTTTTGGGGCCAACGTTGTGCTGACTGGAGCAATCTTTGATGAGACCCTGAAGGCGGCCAAGGAGTTCACTGAAGGTTCTGGAGCGGTTTTCATCCCTCCTTTTGACCACATAGACATCATCAACGGCCAGGGGACAGTTGCCTTAGAAATATTGGAACAGTTCCCCGAGGTTGACAACATTGTCGTTTGCCTGGGTGGCGGGGGACTGACAGCCGGAGTTGCGGCTGCTGCAAAGCTCAAAGCAAAGGAATTGGGCAAGAAGGTCAAGGTTTATGCAGTCCAGGCCGAGTTAGCTGCGGCCTGGCCACCTTCGCTGAAGGCTGGCAAGCCCCTTGAGGTGAAGGTAAGCCCGACAATTGCAGATGGCATCGCCGTCGCCAGACCTGGCAAAGTGCCATTTGACATCATTCAGGAATACGTAGACAAGGTAGTGACAGTCTCCGAGGACGAGATGGCCAGGGCCATGCTTGGAGTCATGGAGAATCACAACCTGGTTGTCGAGGCTGGAGGTGCGGTGGGCGTCGCAGCACTATTGAGCAAGAAGTTGAAACTAAAGGGCAATACCTGCGTGATTCTCTCCGGCGGAAACATTGACCCGCTGCTTTTGCAAAGGGTGATTCGTCACGGTTTGGTTGCATCCGATCGCTACACAAACATTGCGGTCATGCTTCCAGATCGCCCGGGTCAGCTGGTTAGAACCGCTCAGGCGGTTGCGGCCGCTCACGCAAACGTCGTAGAGGTGCTTCACACCCGTCACGGCAATGGCCTGGAGATTAGTGAAGTTGAGCTAGACCTGAGCGTTGAGACTCGAGGCAAAGAGCATCGCGATGAGGTTATTGAGTCGCTCAAAAAGGCTGGGCTTAGACCGAGGCTGTTTAACTCTTAGAACTCGAAGTTCTTAATCCCGGTTACCTCTACAGAGATTTCCTTACCCGCAGGGGTTTTGTAGCTGACCTTTGAGCCAATCTTTTGGCCGATCACAGCATTTCCAATTGGCGAATCGGGCGAATAAACATCTAGGACGCCCTCTTCGATCTGCTCTTCAAATTTGGTGCCCTCAAAAATTTCGTGGGAGCCGAGGAAAAATTCCATGTCACGCCCATTTAGCTTGCACTGAACCATTAGTCCCTGCTTCACAATTCCATCAGAGGCGTCCGCAGTTCCGATTTCGGCATTGGCAAGGATGATTTCAAGGCGGTTGATTCTTGCCTCCAGCTTGCCCTGCTCCTCTTTGGCTGCGTGATAGCCGCCGTTTTCCTTGAGGTCGCCCTCTTCTCTAGCTTCCTGGATTTTCTTCGCGATTGCGCCGCGTTCAACAAGAATTAGGTCTTCCAGCTCCTTGTGGAGGCGGTCATAGGCAGCCTGAGTGAGTAGCAAAGAGTCGCTCATCTTGAATCTCCTGGTTACGAATAAAGGCTCGCATAGCGAGCCATTCGGAATATGCTATCTCAACCGGCACTCATCAACCAAGCCCGTTACGGCCATCTCGGTTGTGTTCACAGAGACTGTGTGGCGGTTGGTTACGAAATCACTTGGTCCAAGTTCAACTTGCAGGTAGCCAACTGCCAAGTAAGAGTTATTCAGTGCCTCAATGGTGCAAATAACGGTTGAATCCTTTGGCTTGGTCAGCTCAAAGTCAACCTCAGTTTGCCACTGAGAGATTACGCGGAATCCAACATCCTGATGCGAAACGGGAGAGTAGTTGGCAAAGCCAAACCACATCGCAGTAATCGTCATCACTGCGACACCCGCAATTGCCCACGGACGCAGGCGCTTAGCTTCTAGCGCTGGCTTTTGACCGTAGCGATCGGCAAGCAGTTCGGCATTTGATTCCATGGTTCTATAAGGCTAAGCCAAAGGTGGAATACTTGTGTGCATGAACCTTCTGCTTGCCATTCTGCTAGACGTCACGACCACTCCTACTCCGGTAGCCGATGACACTTACAACTCTCCTGGCACAATTGGGTTTTTGGTCACCTTTGGCGTCGCTATTTTGGCCGTGCTGTTGATCTTTGACATGAGCCGAAGAATTCGGGCCTCAAGATACCGTTCCGAAATTCGCGAGAAACTTGCGTTGGAGGAGCTTGAGAACTTGCAGGTTGAGAAGCCAGAGCGCCCGGAGCCGCCTAAGAAGCCGAACCGATCGAACCAGGAACCGGATCAAGGCCAATAAGTAGCGCTGCCACCCAGTGGCAGAAAAACGCGGCCACTGTTAGCGCGTGGAAAATCTCGTGGAAACCAAAGTGCTCCGGAATCGGGTTTGGCTTCTTAGCTCCGTAGATCACGGCTCCAATGCTGTAGCAAACTCCGCCAATGATCACCAGTGTCATCATGACCCAGTTGGCATTGAAAAAGTCCACCACATAGAAAACTGCGATCCAACCCATGGCTAGGTAAATCGGCACATAAAGCCATCTAGGCGCAGAGAGCCAAAAGACCCTAAAGCCAATCCCTAGTATTCCAATCGACCAGACTGCGATTAGCAGTAGCCAACCCTTTTCAGAGACCAGCCCGGAGATTGCCATTGGCGTGTAGGTCCCGGCAATCAACAGGAAAATGTTGGCGTGGTCGATGCGCTTGAGTAGCTTCTTAGTGAATGGCTTCCATCGAAAGCGGTGATACAGCGCTGAGTTGCCGAAAAGCAATACCGAAGAGGCAAAGTAGACAGCGGCCGCCACCTTGGCTGCAATTCCCTCCGAGAAAATCACCAGGATAATCCCGGCAACCACTACAAAGGGAAGCACTCCAGTGTGGATCCAACCTCGCCAGCTGGGGCGAAACTCGTCCTCGTGGACAGCACCCTTTAGTTCAGCCAGCGGCACGTGTAACGGATCAGGGCGCTCTTCAGGAACCATGTGGCTAACCCTATGACATCAACTTTAGAAATTTGTTGCACTAGCCTGTGAAGGTGCGAAATCTGCTTTACCGCTTCTACGAGAAGCAACTTGAAGCGGGCCTGAGGCCTGAAGATTTACCCAAGCATGTTGGTGTGATGGTTGATGGCAATAGACGCTGGGCCAAGGGTAAAGGGATCGATAAGGCGGGCTTTGGTCACGAGGCCGGCGCTAAGCACATCGTGAATTTTCTGAGCTGGTGCTCTGATCTGGGCATTCAGCACGTAACTCTCTACCTACTCTCCACCGACAATCTGGTCGGCAGGAAACCCGAGGAGCTAAAGGAGCTGATCGACATCATTGTCGGATTGGCCGAGGAGCTTTCAGCACGCGGCAGGTGGAAGCTTCAGGTGGTGGGGGATGTGGAGGCACTTCCCTTTGAGGCGGCATCTCGACTTAGTCAGGTCGAGAAACAAACCGTTGCCAACAAGGGCACTCACGTAAACCTTGCGATTGCATACGGGGGACGCAAAGAGATTGCCGATGCCATGCGCTCAATTTTGAAAGAGCACGCCCTCGCAGGCACATCGATTGAGCAACTTGCCGAGGTAATGACCCCAGAACTAATCGCTGAGCACCTCTACACCGGCGGCCAGCCAGATCCTGACCTACTCATCAGGACTAGCGGCGAGCAAAGGCTCAGCGGGTTTTTGCTTTGGCAATCGGCCAACAGCGAGTTCTACTTTGCTGAGGCGCTGTGGCCAGATTTCAGAAGGCTCGACTTTCTTCGAGCTATTCGAGATTTCCAGCGTCGACACCGTCGCTTTGGGGTTTAGGCAACACTTAGGTAAACGATTTTGTTTTGGGCGTGTTGAAGGAAATAAACCCTAAACCTCAGGCGTAAATTGACACCAGGTTCACCCCAGAAGGAGCCCAGGTGCCAAATACCTCAAATTCCAAGGTCAGAGCGACAAAGAAACTTGAGAATGCTGAGGCGGTGACAAAAACAAACAAGAGCACGAAGGTAAGAACTTTCATCGTCGACACCTCTGTGCTGCTATCAGACCCTCGAGCGATGTTTCGGTTTGCCGAGCATGAGGTTGTGCTTCCGATTGTCGTAATCAACGAGCTTGAGAAAAAGCGAAACGATCTAGAAATTGGTTACTTCGCAAGAAAGGCGCTGCGCTTTCTTGACGAGCTAAGAGCCAAGCATGAGCGATTGGACTTCCCAGTTGAAGTTGGAGAAAAGGGAACTCTGCGCGTAGAGCTCAACCACATTGACCAAAGTGTCTTGCCTACCGGTTTTCAACTAGGCGATAACGACTCGAGAATCTTGGCAGTGGCCGCAAATCTCCACAATGAAGGCTTTGATGTAACCGTTGTTTCAAAAGATCTGCCAATGCGAGTCAAGGCCTCTTCGATAGGACTTAGGGCCGAGGAATACCTACACGAACTTGCCACCGACGAGTGGAGTGGTGTTGCTGAGCTGGCACTCTCTGGCGATGAGATGGCAAACCTCTATGACAATGAGGAAATGGTTCATCCCGAGACCAAATCAATGCCTGTCAACACCGGCTTGGTGATCTCCTCCGAGCGCGGCAGCGCCCTCGGTCGAGTGACAGAGAACAAGACGGTTCGGCTGGTTCGAGGAGACCGAGAGGTTTTTGGTGTTCACGGTCGCTCGGCAGAGCAACGCCTCGCGATTGACGCGCTATTAGATCCCGAGATCGGCATCGTTTCGCTTGGCGGCAGGGCTGGAACAGGAAAGAGCGCGCTTGCTCTTTGCGCAGGGCTCGAGGCGGTGTTAGAGCGTCGTCAGCACAAGAAAATCATGGTGTTCCGGCCACTGTATGCGGTGGGTGGCCAAGAACTTGGTTACCTACCCGGTACCGAGGCCGAGAAGATGAATCCTTGGGCTCAGGCGGTGTTTGACACCCTGGGCGCCTTGGTCTCTAAAGAAGTAATCGAAGAGGTGATGAACCGCGGAATCCTGGAGGTTTTGCCGCTAACTCACATTCGCGGTCGCTCGCTGCACGACACCTTTGTGATCGTTGATGAAGCGCAGTCGCTTGAGCGCAATGTGCTTCTAACCATGCTCTCTCGAATCGGTCAGAAGTCCCGTGTGGTTCTCACTCATGACGTTGCCCAGCGAGACAACCTAAGAGTCGGCAGGCACGACGGCATCGCATCAGTGGTCGAGACTCTGAAGGGGCAATCACTGTTCAGTCACATAACGCTCACTAGATCCGAACGAAGTGAAATTGCAGCCTTAGTGACAGACCTGCTCGACTACTAGCTGGGGATAACTAAAAGCAAGCATTCAGCAATTGCTCTAGCTTTTTGATGTGGAGCAAATACCTCTGTTAGCAGTTGCGGTGATCTTGATTCTCAGCGTGCCGCTTGCAATCATTGACATCAGAGAGCACCGGTTGCCAAACAAAATGACCCTCTCTGCGATAGCCGTCAGCGCATTCACTGTTGTGACTGCAGCGCTGTCTCTGCAAGCCTTTGAGCGACTTGCTATTGCGCTTGTCCTTGGTGGTGTCACCTTCGGAATCGGCTACCTGATGGCAAAACTAAACGGGATTGGCATGGGTGATGTCAAATACTTAGTGGCGGTGAACATCTCTCTTGGCTGGTTCTCACCTTGGCTGATCCTTCCGATGCTGGCCATTGGATTCACAGTTGCATCGCTGGTGAGTCTGGGGCTGATTGTGATGCGAAAGGCAAATCTAAAGACCCCTATCCCAATGGGACCGTTTTTGATTCTTGGATTCGTGCTGGTTTCTATCGAGCTTTTTGAACCGCTGGTTACTGTGGCGGGCGGGTCATAGGAAGAACGTCCAGGGCGGCATCGAGCTGCTCCATGGTGAGCTTCTCTCCGTCCACAAAGCCCAGGGCAATTGTTGCTTCGCGAACGGTCATTCCGTTCTTGACCGAGTGCTTAGCAATCTTGGCTGCGGCCTCATAGCCAATGTATTTGTTTAGTGGGGTCACGATAGAAGGGCTAGATTCCGCTAGCGCCTTGGCACGCTCCGCGTTGATCTCTAGACCTGCGATGGTCTTATCAGCCAGTGTCCTCATGGAGTTTGCTAGCAACCTGATTGACTCCAAGAGCGAGTTACCCATGACAGGAATCGCAACATTGAGCTCAAAGCTTCCACTGGCGCCCGCCCAAGTGATGGTTGCGTCATTGCCGATTACCCTCGCACACACCATCAGCACAGCCTCAGGAATAACTGGGTTGACCTTGCCGGGCATGATGGAGGAGCCGGGCTGCAAATCTGGAATATTTAGTTCTGCTAATCCGGTGTTCGGACCAGAGCCCATCCAGCGAATATCGTTGTTGATCTTGGTCAGGCTGACCGCAATCACCTTCAGCGCGCCTGATGCCTCGACCAGCGCGTCCCTGGCCCCCTGAGCCTCAAAGTGATCTCTCGCCTCAGTAATTGGCAGACCAGTCTCTTGAGCAAGTTGCCTGATTACTTCCTGAGGGAAGCCCTTGGGAGTGTTGATGCCAGTGCCTGTGGCAGTTCCACCCTGTGGCACCTCAGCGACTCTAGGTAGTGCGGCCCTAACTCTTTCGATTCCATAGCGAATCTGGGCGGCATAACCTTCAAACTCTTGGCCAAAGGTCACCGGGGTGGCATCCATTAGGTGGGTTCTACCAGGTTTTACATCCCCTGCCCACAACCTTGCCTTCTGTTCAAGAGATGTCGCAAGGTAGTCCAAAGCCGGGAGTAGATCGTTTACCAGTGCGTTTGTGACCGCGACATGCACCGAGGTCGGGAAAACGTCATTGGAGGACTGAGACATGTTCACGTGGTCGTTTGGGTGAACCTCTTGACCTAGGTGTTTGGTCGCTAGTGTTGCCAGCACCTCATTCATGTTCATGTTTGAGCTGGTTCCCGAACCGGTCTGGAAAACATCAACCGGGAAGTGATCAAGGTGTTCACCAGCAATGATTTGATCTGCAGCATGCACGATCGAATCTGCGATGGCCTTATCCAGAATGCCGAGCTTGTGGTTCGTTAGTGCCGCGGCTTTCTTAATGCGAGCAAGTGCGATTACGTGCTCTTTTTCTAGGCCCTGGCCGCTGATTGGAAAGTTTTCCACGGCCCGCTGAGTTTGTGCTCGGTAGAGGGCATTGATGGGAACCTTTACCTCACCCATTGTGTCGTGTTCGATGCGGTATTCCATCTTGAATTCCTTTTCTCCAGTCTCACTCAGCAGCCCAATTTGAAGTGGGCTACTGGGAACAAATCCAAGACTCAAGTCTGCCAGCTAACTGGCTAAAAGTTTGCCGTTTTAGAACCTTGGAATCGGGAAAAATTGGGTTATTTCAGCTGTTCGGCTATCGAGGTTGCAACGAGCTCGAAATCTGATCGATCCGCTGTCCCGTAGATCACAACGCTGGAAGTTCCGAAGTTGTGCTTGAGCGCAAATTCTTTCGTTCCAGGAGGGTTTGAAGGGTTCCGGGTGGGCCAAATCTCCCAGGTCAAACCCGCTATCTCGATCTCTCCTTCGAGCAAGTTGGTCTTCAGCATCTCTGCCTCCCATGAAGGGTTCGTCTCGAACGCTTGGGATAGGCCGATGAACTGGTTATCGTCCGTCACCAAGCCCAGGTACCAACCTCGAACTCCTAGAGTGTTATCGATTCTTGCCGCATTTGAATACCACTCATCAGGGATCTCTGGTGCGAGCGCTAGGAAGCCTTCTGAATTCGAAGCTGCGACTGCAATCTCTTGGAATTCAACTGGCTGAAGTCTGTTCGAATCGTCTCTGGGGACTCCCAGGATGAGTAGCAGCACGATTCCAAGAGTCACCAGCATCGAGTAAATCAGGTTGCGAACCGTGGCTTTGGCTCTGCGTTCGGCTGCTTTGTCCGCCAATTAGTTCTCTTCCTTTGAAATCTCGTCAAGTTTTTTTCTGGCTCCGGTCAGAAAATTCTCGCAGTGAGAGGCAAGGGCCTCACCACGCTCCCAGAGCGCCATAGATGCCTCCAGGCTGACATTCTGCTGCTCGAGCTGCGCAACAACACTCTGCAGTTCGTCACGAGCTTCCTCATAACTTAGCTTGGCAATTTCCTTAGACATCTCTCTCCTTAACCGCATCAGCCTTGGCTGAAATTTCTTGATCCCTCGTAATTACAGTGAACTTTGAGTCTTTTTTTAGCTTGCCCACGCGATTGCCAGCTTCATCTAGGAGGACGCTGTAGCCACGCTCGAGAGTCAACTTTGGACTAAGAGCACTAACGCTCGATCTAAGCTCTCGAACTTCTGAGACTGAAATGTTGATTCGATAATCAAAGATCTCCCGAATTCGCCTTTTGAGTATCCCGAGCTGCTCAGATTGGGCGTCAACGAAACCAAATGGCGAAGCTAGAACTGGCCTAGAGCGAATAGATGTAATCAGCTGTGTCTGGGCGTCAACGTAGCTTGAAACGCGATACCAAGCACGTTCTCGCAGTAACTTGAGGCCCCGTCTTTCCTCCACGACATCGGGAACCACTCTCTTCGCAGCGTCGGTTGGGGTCGAGGCGCGAAGATCGGCCACCAAGTCCAGAAGTGGTGAGTCGTTCTCGTGGCCGATTGCGGAGACCAGGGGCTTCGTCAGTGCCGCTGCTGCTCGGACAAGGCGCTCATCGCTGAAAGGAAGCAGGTCTTGAAACGACCCACCACCGCGAGCCACGATGATCACATCAACCTCTTCCATGGCATCGAGTTGGCCCATCGCCATGATGATCTCAGCGGCGGCTCTGTCTCCTTGGACCAGTGTGTTGATTACCTCAAATCTGACATCAGGCCAGCGAAGTTTGGCGTTTTGCAAAATATCTTTCTCGGCATCTGACTTCGCTCCAGTTATCAGACCAATGCAATTTGGCAAAAAAGGAAGTGGCTTTTTTCGAGCGGCATCTGTCAGACCCTCGCTGATTAGCTGCTGCTTGAGTTTCTCCAAGCGCTCCAGCAGTTCACCCAATCCAACCTTGTGCATTGCTGCAATGCGCATTGTGAGTTTGCCGTTTTTAGGCCAAAAGACTGGTTGCAACAGAGCGACAACCCGATCTCCCTGATTTAGGCCAACCTCTATTTCCGCACCGGAATTTGCAAAGGAATGGATCTCGACCGCATTCTCAACATCGAGATCACGCAGTGACCCGAAAACATTGCCGCCTTTTTCAGAAAAAGACTGCAGTTCGCCCTCAACCCAGACTCTGCCGAGTTTTTCAATCCAGTCCTTGAGAGACCTAGAGAGTTGCGACACCTGCCATGGGGAATGCTCGGTGCTCACTTTTGATTGAGAAGATTGAGCGGCTAGCTGATCCAATGAGGGTCTCCTAAGCGCTCTCGTAGAATTGACAGGTGATTCCAATCAACAATAACGCCACGACCGACAATGCACCTTCCAAAAAGGTGCTCCTCGCTGCCCCCAGAGGTTATTGTGCTGGCGTTGATCGAGCCGTTATTGCGGTCGAAAAAGCATTGGATCACTATGGGGCACCGGTCTACGTCCGCAAGCAGATTGTCCACAACAAGCACGTAGTTGAATCCTTAGAGCGTCGAGGCGCAATCTTTGTTGACGAGGTTGATGAGGCGCCAGAGGGCTGCATCATGATTTTCTCGGCACACGGTGTCTCTCCCGCGGTTGTGAAGGCAGCAGAAGAGCGTAAGCAGCAAACAATCGATGCCACCTGCCCTCTGGTTACCAAGGTACACCGCGAGGTGCAGCGTTTTGAAAAAGAGGGTTACGACATTCTGCTGGTTGGCCACGAGGGTCACGAAGAGGTTGAGGGCACTGCAGGTCAGGCGCCGAATTTGGTTCAGCTGATTGACGGCGAAGAAGACATTAAAAACGCCAAGGTCAGAGATCCCAACAAGGTGGTTTGGCTCTCTCAGACGACCTTGTCAGTTGATGAGACCATGGAAACCGTATTGAAGATCCGAGAGAAGTTTCCAACTCTTCAGAACCCGCCAAGTGATGACATTTGCTACGCGACCCAGAACCGTCAGGTCGCTATCAAAAAGGTTGGCGCAGACAGCGACCTGGTGATCGTCGTTGGTTCAGCTAATTCCTCAAACACTGTGCGCCTAGTAGAAGTCGCACTCGATGCCGGTGCAAAGGCTGCCTATCGAGTGGACAACGCCACAGAAATAGACGATCAGTGGTTCGAAGGTGTTGAAACAGTCGGTGTTTCTTCAGGAGCCTCAGTTCCCGAAGAGCTGGTCTCGGACGTTCTCGACTACATCGCCACCAAGGGCTTTGGTGATGTGAGAACCGTTACCACAGCTGAAGAAGACATTCAATTCTCACTTCCAAGAGAGTTGCGCAAGGATCTCAAAGCAGCCGGTCAAGACACTTCAAATAAAGCGAGGCGAAACTAGGAAAAAAGCCGCTCCGAAACCAAGTTTCCTTTGCGATCAAAGGTTCTCCAAACCCCGATTTGCTTCCCCGCGTTGAATTCTCCAGAGCGCATGAGTGTCCCGTCTTTTCGGAAGAACTCCCAGGGTCCATGCATTTCGCCATTCAGGTAATCGCCCCGAAAGCGATTAAGCCCGTTCTCGTAGAACGGGCTTATCTCTTTTGACAATTGATTACCAGTTGGACTTGCCCGCAGACCCAAGCTGCTTTGCTGCTTCAACAACTCTCGCAGACATGCCAGCCTCAGCAGACTTGCCCCAGTTACGAGGGTCATAGGTTTTCTTGTTGCCAACCTCACCGTCGACTTTTAGAACACCGTCGTAGTTTCTGAACATGTGGTCAACGATTGGTCTTGTGAAGGCGTACTGAGTGTCGGTGTCGATATTCATCTTGATAACACCAAAGCTCACAGCATCCGAGATCTCTTGTTCGGTGGAGCCTGATCCGCCGTGGAAGACCAAATCAAAAGGCATGTCTTTGCCATACTTCTTGCCAACCTCCTGCTGGATCTCCTTCAAGAGCTCGGGGCGAAGGTGGACATTTCCGGGCTTGTAGACGCCGTGAACATTGCCAAAGGTTAGGGCTGCCATGTAGCGACCATTTTCTCCAAGACCCAATGCCTCAACAGTTTGGATTCCATCCGCTACGGTCGTGTAGAGGTGCTCACCGATTTCACCTTCGACGCCATCTTCCTCGCCGCCGACAGCCCCAACCTCGATCTCAAGAATCGATCCGACGCTGTGTGACTTTGCCAAAAGCTCCTTGGCAATTTCAAGGTTTTTGTCTAAAGCAATTGCGGAGCCATCCCACATGTGAGAGTTGAAGATTGCCTCTCCGCCAGCTTTGACTCGCTCGGCGGATAGTTCCAGTAGTGGACGAACAAAGCCATCGAGCTGGTCTTCAGCACAGTGATCAGTGTGAAGGGCAACCTTGATGTCGTAGTTCTTAGCAACTTCTCTAGCCATAGCAGCAAAAGCAAGCGCTCCCGAGACTCGATGTTTGATTGTCGGTCCCGACCAATAGTCAGCACCGCCAGTGGAAACCTGAATAATGCCGTCTGAGCCAGCCTCCTGAAGACCCGCAAGTGCTGCATTTAGGGTTTGCGAGGAAGAAACATTAAGTGCTGGGTATGCAAAACCACCCTTTTTGGCTCGATCCAACATTTCCTGGTATTCGGCTGATGAAACAATTGCCATTTGGTGCCTCCTTAGGCGGTAGCGGGCTCGCCTAAAAGGCGCTCACGATCAGGTGCAACATCAACTGTTGCCTCGACAAGATTTTCAATTGACTGCAAGCCACTTGTCGGCTGCTGCACCTTTGCAGCACCCCATTGAACTGCGGCGGCAATGCCCTCTGCAACATCAAATCCGACACCAAATGCGCCAGGCTCTGCTGGATGGCTAGTAACGGCAGATAAGAAGCCTGCAATCGTTGAGTCGCCAGCGCCAACTGTGTTTATGACCTTGACCGGGGGAGTGAATGCGTGAATAGCGTGTGTCTTGGTGACCGCGATGATTCCATCGACGCCCAAAGAAGCCATTACGCAATCAACGCCCCAATCATTCAGCGTGCGGGCTGCGTCAATGACATCGCCAATTGTTTTTAGGTCTTTACCAACACACTCTGCAAGCTCGTGAGCGTTGGGCTTCATAACGGTTGCGTTGCCCTGCTGAGCCCAGTAGCGAAGTGCCGGTCCTGAGGTGTCCAGCACCACCTTCACACCCAGTGCTTCCATGCGCAGAAAAAGTGAGTGAAGGTTGATAACTTCGCCGGTCTCTTCAATTTCGGGGTGAGCCCCGGCAACCACAAGCCACTCTGCATTGTTCTCACGAACTGTTTTCTCAGTGAGCTCAACGACCGCATTCCAGTCACTTTGCTTCAAGGGCCTCGGGTGTTCGTTGATCTTTGTAGTCGGGCCGTCATACTCGACCACGGTGGTGGAAACACGCAAGGTGCCCTCAACCCAGAGCGGGGTCAAGAAGCCTGAACCGGTTCGTTCTAGGACACCCTTGTCAGCGTCGCCAATCGGCACGATTCCTGGAGCTGGGATGCCAGCTAGGTGTAGACCCCGAGATACGTTGATGCCCTTGCCTGCCAATTCTTCACCAACCCGGTCAGCGCGGTTCACTCCACCCTCCACCAGGTTCTTGACAAAGTAAGTGCGGTCAAGTGTTGGTGCTGGTGTGAGAGTAACGATTGGGCAAGAATCGCCAGCCATTAGGACTCCTTGGATGTGAGTAAAAACTTTCGAAGACACTCACATCTTTGTAGGCGCAACGGGAATCACTATAGCCATAAATGGCTTAGTCTTCCTTGCTCTGCAGTTCCTTTGCGGTAATTGAAGCGGCCGAGTCTTCTATGACCTTCGGTGTGGCCATCTGCTCAAGCCCCAGTTCGTTCTCGTCGAGATCGTTGAGCTTTCTTGCCGTCACCAACATTCTGGACTCTAATGAACTCACGAAGGCGTTGTAGTCCTTCACGGTGCTATTGATCGAGCGACCCAACTTGTCAGCAACTTGAGCCACCTTGCCAACTCGGTCATAGAGCTCCTTGCCCAGTTTGATCATTGAGCGAATCTGAGACTCGTCAGCATTTTGACGCCAGATGTAGTTGATGGTCTTCAGGACCGAAAACAGACTCACGGGAGAAGCCAAGGCCACGTTTCTCTTGAATGCGTACTCCAGGATTGCCGGATCCTGCTCGAGCGCTGCAGAAAGCAGCGACTCCGAGGGCACAAAGCAGACCACAAAGTCAGGCGAAGAGTCCAACCCGGTCCAGTAGGCCTTTGAACCCAAGTCATCGATGTGCTTGCGCATGGCCTTGACGTGCTCCTCCAGAAGCCGGCGCCTGCGATCCAGTTCTTCTCCGGTTGCAAGCTCTGAGATAGCGCTGGCTTCTTGGTAGGAGTTGAAAGGCACCTTGGAGTCAATGGCCAATGACTTGCCACCTGGCAGATTGATGACCATATCGGCTCTTCCAGAGCCGCCCTCGGTTGAAATGGTGGCCTGCTCCGAGAAGTCAGCGTGTTTGATTAGCCCCGCAAGCTCAACGAGCTTTCTCAGCTGCGCTTCACCCCAAACCCCGCGTAGAGAGTTAGAGGAGAGTGCCTGGGCGAGAGTCTGAGTTTGCTTGCGCAAGTTCTCATCGGTCTCCACCGCATTGCGCAGCTGCTCCGTGATCGATGCAAACTGAGTGGAGCGCTCTTTTTCAAGCTGTGCGACGACCGTCTGCATTTGCTCAAGTTGCTGCTTCACTGGCGCGAGTTGAACCAGAATTTTGTTTTCCTCTTGAGCTTTTGACTTGTCTGCTTCGATTTGTGAGTGCAGTGATGCAATCTGGCTTCTGAGTTCGCCCTCGGTCGCCTCAAGGGCGGCTAATTTGGTGATTGCACTTAGGTCAGTCGCTGGTTGGCGCTTTTTTGCAATGCGATATCCCACAATCACACCGAGCACCAACCCGATAATCAATGCATTGATCGAGAGCCAAACAATTTCGTTCATGTAGCGAGTATCGCAGTGGCCCTAGACATTTAGCGGTTTCAAACGCTGCTTGGTCGCCAAAAGCAAGCTCTCTAGGTCAGTTGCATCATGCCGCTCGGCCATGTGCAGGGTGATTCTGGCGCAGGCATCGGAGTCAGCGAGAGCATCGTGGTGCCTGAACTCCTCGTGCCCAATCGCATACGCAACGGCGTTTAGGCGATAGCTCTCTAGCGAGTAGGTTTTTCTTGACATCGCCAGTGAGCAGGCATAACTCAAGTCTGGAAGGTCAAACCTCACCGCCTGAGCGGAGGCTCTTAGCACCCCCATGTCAAAACTCGCGTTATGCGCAACGAGCGGCAGCCCGTCGGTAAAGAGTAAGAGCTCGGGGAGTGCCTCTTCGAATTCTGGCGCATCAATTACATCTTCGGGCTTGATCCCGTGAACTCGAATGTTGCCCTCGTGAAACCAATTATTGGGGTAGGGCGGGCGAAAAAGCATCGATAGCGACTCAGTAATTTGCCCACCGACAACCCGCACTAAGCCAACCGAACAAGGAGAAGCAGGGGAGGAATTTGCGGTTTCGAAATCAATCGCAACGAACTCAAGGGCCATTTGGCAATTATGAACCAATAAACTTTGGCAAATGGCCCTAACAATCGGAATCGTTGGTTTGCCCAACGTAGGTAAGTCAACACTCTTCAACGCGCTCACTAAGAACAACGTGCTGGCTGCGAACTATCCGTTCGCAACCATCGAGCCAAACATCGGTGTGGTCAACCTGCCGGATGCCAGGCTCGAGCGACTGGCCGAAATCCACAAGTCTGAAAAGATCCTGCCCGCAGCAGTCTCGTTTGTCGACATCGCAGGAATTGTGAAGGGAGCATCGGTCGGAGAGGGTTTGGGAAATCAGTTCCTTGCCAACATCCGAGAGGCCGATGCGATCGCTCAGGTGGTTCGCGGCTTTACTGACTCAGATGTAGTCCACGTCGACGGCCGAGTTGATGCCTCAAGTGATATCGAGACGATCAACACCGAGTTGATCTTGGCCGACATGCAGACCTTGGAAAAAGCGCGCCCACGACTGGAAAAAGAAGTCAAGGGCAAGAAGGTGGGACCAGAGGTGCTTGACACTATTGATGAAGCCCTCAAAATCTTGAACGATGGCAAACCACTGTCCCTCTCCAACATCGACCTGGCACCTGTCAAGGAGCTAGGGCTTCTAACTTCTAAGCCAATCCTTTTTGTGTTCAATGTTGACGAGGCGATTTTGACCGACCCTTCGAAAAAGAAGCAGCTTGCGGATCTGGTGGCACCAGCTGAGGCAGTGTTTCTAGACGCCAAGGTCGAAAGTGAATTGATAGACCTCGACAAAGAAGAGGCAAACGAACTGCTGCAATCACTTGGTCAGGAGGAGTCCGGGCTTGATCAGCTAGCGAGAATCGGCTTTGAAACTTTAGGACTACAGACCTATCTCACCGCTGGCCCGAAAGAAGCCAGGGCCTGGACAATTCGCAAGGGCTGGAAAGCTCCACAGGCTGCTGGTGTCATCCACACCGACTTTGAAAAGGGCTTTATCAAGGCTGAGATTGTCTCTTTTGCAGACCTAGATGCAACCGGTTCTATGGCCGAAGCGAAAGCAGCCGGCAAGGTTCGCATGGAGGGTAAGGATTACGTCATGCAAGATGGCGATGTCGTGGAGTTCAGGTTTAACGTCTAAATCTTGTTGGTTTCACACAGCCTTTGTTCTTCTGTCCAACCTAGACTTCGGACATGAGCTCAACAATTGCCCCTCAGCTAACCAATTTCAATCGAATCCTGACCCAGGTTCGGGATGCTGGACTGCTGGCAAAGAAACCGAGTTTTTACGTTATCCGCCTTGCTGTGCTGAGCGTTGTGGCAATCGGCTTTTGGGTACTTGGCGGATTTATAGCGAGCTTGTCCTCGCAAAATCAGCTCTGGATGATTGCTGCTTTTATCCTGGTCGGCGGACTTGGAATTGTCAGTGCGCAGTATGGCTTCATCGCTCACGAGGCCTCACACAGGCAAATCTTTCGCAACAACAAGCTAAATGACTGGACCGGGTTGTTTCTGGCGAACCTATTTGCAGGGTTGAGCTATGGGTTCTGGCTTCGAAAGCACAATAAGCACCACCAAAGACCGAACCAAATCGGACAAGATCCAGACATCGCGATTCGCGTGCTTTCATTCACTACTGAGTCCAAAGAGTCCAAAAAGGGTATTGAGCGCTGGTTCTCAGATAGACAGGGTTATTTGTTCCCGCTGCTACTGCTATTCACGGGCTTTGACTTACTGTTGGATTCGTTTGCCGGCCTTGGCCGGAAGGACCGCAAGCTCAGCATCAGGTTGCTTGAGTTCTCGCTAATGATGATCCGGCAGCTTGCTCCCTATGTGGTTTTTGCAATCATGTTCGGACCGCTTTGGGCCATTGCACTTTGGTTCACGATGATGATGACCTTTGGCTTTTTTATGGGAGCGGCTTTTGCTCCAAACCACAAGGGCATGCCACTTGTGGCAAAGGATTCCAAGCTTGACTTCTTCTCACGCCAGGTTTTGACTTCTAGAAACATCAAGGGCTCTTGGCTGAAAGACAACTTAATGGGCGGGCTGAACTACCAGGTTGAGCACCACCTGTTCCCGTCAATGGCAAGACCGAATCTCAGAAAAGCCCACGAATTGGTGGTCGAGTTCTGCGAGCAAAACAACATAACTCTGGTTGAGATGGGCCTCGCGAAAAGCTACGTTGCGATCATGCAGCATTTGAACAAGGTTGGCTTGAGCAATAACTCAGATCCTTTTGTTTGCCCAATGGTGGCAGAGCTCAGACCCAGAAGCTAATTACTTCATGTCGTAGGTCTGCAACTTCTTCAATAGCTCGCCAGACTTGATTGTTTGTCCATAAAGCGGCCCCATCGGGCAGTAGTTCATGATGCCGGTGGTGAGCATCATTGCGGCCGGAATTAGCAAAAATATGAGCGCACCGCCCTGGGTTATGGCGACAACGCCCAAGGTCGCACCCCCCACAATGCGAATCCAGCGACCGGGGGTCGAAGCCATGAAGGTCAAGATCTTTTTGTTAGCAGGTGTGAGTTTCATGTTCTCTACAATACCCCTAGGGGTATATTTATTCCAGAGACCGAAGAATCTACTAATGGGAAATTCGCCCTCGAGGCTCTAGACTTGGAAAAGCCCATCGGGCTTCCCTCAAGCAAGGAACGCTTTCTTCTCATGACCCTTAGAAACAATTCGCTGCGCAACATTGCAATCGTTGCACACGTTGACCACGGCAAGACCACTTTGGTTGACGCGATGTTGCGCCAGACTGGCTCCTTCGCAACCCACGGAACCGTGGACGAGCGTGTTATGGACTCGGGTGATCTTGAAAAGGAAAAGGGCATCACGATTCTGGCCAAGAACACAGCCGTCTCCTACTCGGGGCCAGCTGCCAAAGGTGAATCTGTAATCCTGAACGTTATTGACACCCCGGGTCACGCTGACTTCGGTGGCGAGGTCGAGCGCGGTCTTTCGATGGTCGATGGTGTTGTGCTTTTGGTTGACGCATCCGAGGGCCCACTGCCACAGACCAGGTTTGTATTGCGCAAGGCGCTTGAATCCAAGCTCCCGGTGATTTTGTTGGTGAACAAGACCGACCGTCCAGATGCTCGCATTGACGAAGTTGTTGAAGAGAGCCACGACCTTCTCTTGGGTCTCGCCTCTGATCTTCACGACACTATTCCTGATTTGGACGTGGATGCGATCTTGAACCTCCCCGTTATTTATGCATCCGGTCGCGAGGGCCGCGCCTCTTTGAACAAGCCTGCCAATGGAACCTTGCCGGACAGCGAGAACCTAGAGCCGCTGTTCGAAGCAATTTTGAACTTCATCCCTGCACCCTCCTATGAGGAGGGAGCTCCTCTACAGGCACACGTCACTAACCTCGATGCCTCTCCATTCTTGGGCCGCTTGGCCTTGCTACGCATCTTCAACGGTGAGATTCGCAAGGGTCAGCAGGTTGCATGGGTTCGCCAGGATGGCACTACTCAGACTGTAAAGATCACCGAACTCTTGGGAACTAAGGCGCTAGAGCGTCTGCCAATCGAGAAGGCTTCGGCTGGAGACATCGTTGCAGTTGCAGGTATTGAGGAAATCACCATTGGTGACTCACTCTGTGATTTAAATGACATTCGTCCGCTGCCAAGAATCACTGTTGATGAGCCAGCGATTTCGATGACAGTCGGCATTAACACCTCGCCAATGGCTGGACGGGTAAAGGGCGCCAAGGTCACAGCACGTTTGGTGAAGGATCGCCTGGACCGAGAGCTAATCGGAAACGTCTCGGTCAAGGTATTGCCAACCGAGAGACCAGACGCCTGGGAGGTGCAGGGTCGCGGAGAGCTTGCACTAGCTATCTTGGTTGAGCAAATGCGCCGCGAGGGCTATGAGCTAACCGTTGGTAAGCCACAGGTTGTCACCAAAAAGATTGACGGCAAACTGCACGAGCCAACCGAAGAGCTAACCATTGACGTTCCAGAGGAGTTTTTGGGTGCTGTTACTCAGCTGCTAGCAGCTCGCAAGGGGCGCATGTTGAACATGACAAACAATGGAACCGGCTGGGTGCGCATGGAGTTCAAGGTTCCATCTCGTGGTCTGATTGGTTTTAGAACTGAGTTCCTGACCATCACCAAGGGTTCTGGAATTGCTAACGCGCTAGCGGCTGGCTATGAGCCATGGGCTGGCGAGATTGTTACTCGCAAGACCGGTTCGATGGTTGCCGACCGCCAGGGAGTTGCAACCCCATACGCCATGATCGCTCTGCAAGAGCGTGGCAGCTTCTTCATCGAGCCAACCTCAGAGGTCTATGCCGGCATGGTTGTTGGCGAAAACTCCAGGTCAGACGATATGGAAGTAAACATCACCAAGGAGAAGCAGCTCACAAATATGCGAGCTGCTTCCGCGGACAACTTTGTTGGGCTCACCCCACCACGCAAGCTCTCCTTGGAGGAGTGCTTGGAATTCGCTCGTGAGGATGAGTGCGTTGAGGTGACTCCAGAGGCCATCCGAATTCGCAAGCTAGAACTAGATGCCAATGCCCGCGCCCGCGCTGCTTCACAGCGCAAGCGCGCAGCTGACAACTAGAGAGTTTGATTGATTAGGTAGGCGTCGGCTTTTCGCTCGCGTGGAGCCTTTTCGCGAATGACGATTGCATCTTCTTGTCCTACGAGGTTTCCCTGAAGGCCAATTGCAATCGAAACCATCACAAAGTGATTCTTGGCATTCAGGATGTTCTTGATAACCTCGCGGTCAATGCCGCCCATGACGTGAGCCTTTAGGCCCATGGCTTCTGCTTGAATAATGAGCTTCATCGATGCAAGTCCGAGATCGTAGGCGGTGTCGACCGGGTTTCGATCCTCACCCTTGGCATTGGTTTCTTCTCCCAGCACGATTGCGAGAGCTGCAGCATTGGGAGCCCAGGAGGCATTGAAACCGCCAAGTCCCTGCTCGCTGATTTTGGAGTGAAGATCAGTTCCCCTGGCTGCGATAACAAGTTTCCAGGGCTGTTGGTTCGAAGATGATGGCGCCCAGCGGAAGGCCTCAGCGAGACTTGCCAACTCTGACTCAGCGAGAGTGTGAGCGGTGTCGAAGATTCTCGGGCTCCAGCGATCTTTGATCAACGGGTCCAATTTGGCGGTGGTATCGGCGGGTTTTGAAACTATTTCTGACAAGTGAGTCCTCTTTTTTGTGAAGCTTTTTACTACAACCAAAATAATGGCTCAGGCTTCCAAGGTTTTTGGCTGAATCTCGTCACTACAATTGCTCGGTGACCCAAAAAGGTATTGTGCTGTTTTTGATGGCAGGCGTTTTCTGGGGCTTGCCATACTTTTTTATCGCGCTTGCCATCGAATCCTTCTCAACCCCGTCGGTGGTATTTGCCAGGACCTTCCTGGGGGCATTGATCCTCCTCCCATACGCAGCTCTAACCAAAGGACTGAAACCAGCCCTTAGAGCCTGGCCATATGTTTTAGTATTCGCCATCGTCGAGATGGTGGGCCCATGGTTTTTGATAACCGAGGCTCAAAAAGGCATCCCATCTGGGCTCGCGGGACTGCTTATTGCAACGGTGCCATTTTTTGTAGTGGCGATTTTGGCGATATTCCTCAAGGATCGCCAGGCGCTTAGGCCAAGATCGCTCTCAGGTATGGTGATCGGCTTTGTTGGTGTTGCAGCACTTGTTGGCATCGACTCCCTTGCCGGGGTCATTGAGCCGTTGTTCGTGCTGATGGTGGTCGCGGCGGCTATGGGCTATGCCATTGCTCCAATTGTTGCGAATCAGAAACTTGCAGATGTTCCATCGGCTGGAGTCATTGGTTTGAGCATGGCGATTGTTGCTGTTTTGTATTCACCCTTTTCGCTGCCAAGCCTTGGCGTCGAGCTTGCTGCGGCAACCGCCTCATCGCTTTGGGCGCTGGTCGTATTGGGGTTAGTCTGCTCAGCGGCAGCCTTTGTTATTTTCTTCAAGCTAATCAAGGAGGTAGGCCCCGCAAAGGCGTCCTTGATCACGTATTTGAACACCGCAGTTGCGCTAACCCTTGGCACCATATTCTTGGCGGAGCCAGTCACGACCGGTCTTTTGATTGGGCTTCCGCTGATCGCCGTCGGTCTCTACCTCTCCGGAGGGGCAACAGCCAAGGAAGACATCCCAGATAGCGCGGCCTAGCCATGAAGGTCGGATCTTTGCACCTTCGATCGGAACTGCACGCGCGGTTTGGTGGAAACCCTAGGGCTGGGATATGCCCAACGAAGTCTGGCACGGTACTGATCTTTTCCGATCCACTTTCTGGGGCTCCCTTCGGCTACGACTCTCACGACTATCTAGATGCCGGCATCTATCACTACACGGGGGAGGGGAGGTCTGGCAATCAGCTCTTTCTTCGAGGCAACAAGGCGATTCTGGAGCGCAAGGAGCTGTTGCTGTTTGCCAGGGTCGATCAAAAGAGTTGGCGCTTTGTAGGTGAAGTCAGCTTGGCTGATCCTGCATACTTCATGGCAAAGGCCCCAGATCAGAATGGGTTTGAAAGAAATGTCATCGTCTTTAGGTTCGAATCCGTTTCAGCAAACTTTGAGCTTTTATAGGAATCGGGGGGCAACCCTCTTGGTTTTATAGCAAATGCGTCCAATTGTTCTGGCTTCGGCCTTGCTTCTCGTTCTATCTGGTTGCGCTACTCAGGAGCCAGAGTTCAGTCCGCTGGCCCAAACCTCGGAAGCCACTGAGGCACCTGAAGCCCAAGACACCCAAGAGCCTGCCGAGGTCGGCTCAGGGCAGGCGGGACAATCTCAAGAGTCAGAGGACATGGACCCAGAGAACATAGACCCAGAGGGTCAAGCCTCTGTAGAACCTCAGTCGGAATCAAGCGTGGATTCCCAGAGCCCCGCAACCAGCGAACCCAGCCCAACAGCGACCCAGGAGCCACAGCCCACTCAAGAACCCACTCAGGAACCGACACAGGAGCCAACGCAGGAGCCCGCACCAGAGGCTGAAATCGCTGGGTACACACTGGCTGCAGTTGCCGAGCGAAACACGGCAGCGGAGTGCTGGGTGGTCATTGATGGTGGTGTCTATGACCTAACTTCATGGATTAGCGAGCACCCCGGAGGTCCGAGTCGAATAACTCAACTCTGCGGAACTGATGGGACTCAGCAGTTCCTTGGCATGCACGGCGGCCAATCTAGGCCAACCTCTGTGCTAGACAGCTCCTACATAGGACCACTGAGATAAAAAGAGCGTAACGAGGTTAATTTTTTGCTGAACGCTAGGTGAACAAAAACTGGCTTCACTAAAATTTCGCAGGTGAGTCTGGCCAAGAAGATGTACCTAGAGTCGGGGATTCAGGTTCCTTGTGTAAACCTCCCTTTTGACGTCGAGCTCGGTGACCTTTTGCCTTGGGCAAGCGACATCGAGACTGCAAAATCGATGGTCACAGACGGCAAGGTTCAAGCTTTCTTTGTTTTCGTCGAGAACTCCAAGCAGCTGAAGGCGCAACTTTCAAAGCTCTCAAAGTGCTGGGAGGAAAAGATCAACTTCTGGGTCTTCTATCCCAAAAAACCAAACTTGAATACTGATTTATCTCGTGATGAGACTTGGAAGCTTTTGAAGGAAAAGGGCATGAGTGGCACGCGCCAGGTTGCCATTGGAGATAACTGGAGCTGCCTGTATTACAAAAACACCGGCAAGTCAGTGATGGGTTCTTAGATAACCCAGAGATCCTCGCCGACCATCGGTAGCAATCTCGCATTCACACCAACCGCAACTGTGCCATCGGTCATGTCCTTGGTGACAACGGCATTTGAGCCAATCGCACAGTTATCACCGATTGTGATATTGCCAATCAGTTTTGCTCCTGCGCCAATGATCACGTTATTGCCAACGGTTGGGTGGCGCTTCACGGGGTCTAGCGTCTTCCCACCAAGGGTGACACCGTGATAAATCAAAACATCATTGCCAATGATCGCTGTTTCGCCAATCACCACGCCAACTCCGTGGTCGATTACTAGGCGCTTGCCAATCTGTGCGCCTGGGTGAATCTCGATGGCGGTCCAAAACTTTGCGTAATTAGAGACCATGCGGGAGAGAATTCGAAGTTTCAGCTTCCACAAAACGTGTGCAAATCGGTAGATCCAGATTGCGTGCAGACCGGGGGATGTCAAAATCAGCTCGAGCGCGGATTTTGTTGCCGGATCGCGCTCGAGGCCTGCCTTGATGTCTTGCCTAATACTCAATTTTTCTGCTGGTATTCCTCTTGCAGGTCTTTGTAGAGAGTGGATGAAACATACCTCTCACCAAAGCTTGGGACGATGACCACAACAACCTTGCCCTCGAACTCGGGGCGGTGGGAAACCTCTTTGGCAGCCCAGAGTGCAGCTCCCGAAGAAATCCCCGCCAAGATGCCCTCTTCCTCAGATGCGCGACGGGCAAACTCAAAGGCGACCTGGTTGGGAGCCGAGATCACCTCGTCGAAGCTTGAGGTGTCAAGGATTGGCGGGATGAAGTTTGGGCCAATTCCAGCAAGAGGGTGACCTGCCGCATCGCCACCGGTTAGTAGTGGAGAGGCAGCTGGCTGCACCACAAAAGATTTAATGTTTGGGTTTAGCTCCTTGAGCCTGAGGCTAGTTCCGGTGATGGTTCCACCGGTCCCGCTACCAGCAACCAGAGCCGCAACCTGACCATCGGTGTCGCGCCAAATCTCCTCGGCGGTGGTTTCGCGGTGGATCTTGGGTCCCGCTGCGTTCTCAAACTGGCGCACCATGACCGCGCCTTCAATGCTCTGGCCAAGCTCTTCGGCCTTGGCAACAGAGCCCTTCATGCCCTCGGCAGCCGGTGTTAGCACTAGCTCCGCACCGTATGCGCGGATCAGTATCTTTCGCTCGAGGCTCATGGAGTCTGGCATCACGATGATCGTGCGGTAGCCACGTGCGGCTCCCACCATGGCTAGCGAGATTCCAGTGTTACCGCTGGTGGCCTCAATCAGAGTTCCACCGGGCTTTAGTTCACCAGATGCCTCAGCGGCATTCACCATTGCAATGCCCAGGCGGTCCTTGACCGATGAAGATGGGTTGTAGAACTCAAGCTTTGCGTAAACGTCGGCCTTGCCGCCGTCGGTGATCTTATTTAGTCTCACCAGCGGGGTGTTACCAAAGACTTCGGTGATGTTGTTATAAACCTTCATGATTCCTCAGGCTAGATTCTTTTGACCTAGGGAAGTGTAACTGTCTAGTGGGGATTTACTTCCCCAGGTTTCCTTCTGTTACTCCTTTTGGGTGATTCAAGGGTGTCTCGCAGGCAATTCTCACCTACGCCTTTTAGATTTGCGGAGCTATGTTGAAAAAAATTGCACTTATTGCACTACCTGCCCTATTCCTAACGGGGTGTTCCATTGAAGAGGTGGCTCAAACTGCCGGCGATGCCGCAGCCTGCACCGCACTCCAGGGCACACTTTCCACCCTGCAGTCTGCCTATGAGCAGGGACTGGTTGATTCTGGAGTCTTGCAGCAAGTTGATGACATGGTCGGCGACCAGTTAGAGGCACTGCTCTCTACTTCAATGGCCCAAGACCTTAGGCAGCTCTCAGAGGAGCTTGCAACAACTGACTCGGTTCAGGCTGCTAGTGCAAGGATCGGCTCACTGACTGAGTCGATCACCGAGCGCTGCACAGCTGTCGGCGTGAACGTTGAGTAATGACCCCGGTTAGATCAAGACCCCTCTAGTAATCTGAGTGCTATGAGCGATATCCCAGCACTTCACCCAGACAGAAACCTTGCAATGGAGCTGGTTCGCGCCACTGAGGCGGCAGCAATTCGTGCCTACCCATTTATTGGCAAAGGGGACAAGCTAGCCGCTGACGGCGCTGCTGTGGATGCCATGCGAGCATTTTTGGGAACGGTAAATTTCGAGGGCCTGGTTGTAATTGGCGAGGGCGAAAAAGATGATGCCCCGATGCTTTTCAACGGTGAGGTGGTTGGAAATGGTCAAGGTCCAAAAGTTGATATCGCGGTAGATCCGATCGACGGCACTTCCTTGACCGCAGCTGGCAGGCAAAATGCAATCAGCGTGATTGCGGTTGCTGACCGAGGCTCGATGCTTGATGCCTCTGCAGTGTTCAAAATGAACAAGTTTGTGGTTGGACCAGTAGGTAAAGACGTCTGTGATATCAGAAAGCCCATGTCCGAGAACATCAGGGCCTATGCAAAGGCAGCTGGCAAGGGCGTCGATGAAGTTTTGGTTGCGGTGCTAGATCGCGACTACAACCAAGCACTTATTGAAGAAATTCGAGCTGCAGGTGCTGCAACGAGACTGGTGCGAGATGGCGATGTTGCAACCGGCATTCAGGCTGCCAGGCTGGATAGTCGCATTGACATGTCAGTGGGCATTGGAGGCTCACCTGAAGGGATTGTTACCGCTTGCGGTATCAAGGCTTTAGGTGGCTTGATTCAGGGCATCCTGGCGCCGAAGGAGCCGTTTGAGTTTGAACGCGGTGCAGCTGCAGGACTCAAGTTCGAACACGTCTATGAAATGGACGAGATGGTCTCTTCCGACAACACATTTTTTGTTGCCACCGGCGTCACTGACGGAGCCCTGCTTTCCGGAGTGCGCAAGCGAGGCGAGATCGTTACAACCGAGTCGATAGTGATTAGAGGTCGCTCCGGCACAGTCCGCAAGGTTTTTGCAGAATATCAAGCCGAGCGTTGGATCTAACTCTCTAGCTCATCGTCCACGAAGTGGTTCTTGGCAATTTGAATACCTGCCAGAGCGCTCAATAACGCAATTGAAAACATCAGCCAGAGCGCAGCCTCCCAGCCGCCGGTTACTTCGCGCAGGATGCCAATCGCAAACACAGTGATGGTTGCTGTTGTGTAGCTGACTCCCTGACCGAAGGCGCTAAGCGCTAGCACAGTGCTGCGCTCTTTAGACCTGAGGTTGTAGAGGGTCAGGGCGAGTGGAAACATGGTCGGACCAAGCCCGATGCCAATAACTGCCAACCAAAGCACGCTGTTGTCACCAAATAGCACCCCGAGGGTTCCGGTTGTGCCCATCAGCGCCGAGAAGAAGATGATTGGCGCGTGTGATTTTGAATAGCGAGTTGCAATGATTGGCACCAGAAGTGAAACCGGCAGTCCCATGATGCTGAACAGGGAGAGTAGCAGACCAGCCTCGGTGACGCTGACGCTGTTGTGTTCGATAAGCATTAGCGGCATCCAGGCGAAACTGACGTAGCCAAATACCGAGGTCATGCCCTGGACAGCCCCAATAGCCCATGCGGTGGGTGAGCGCCAGATGGCCTTTTGCCCGGCACTAGCCACCGGTCTTTTTTCAGGGTTCGAGTTTTTCAGCAGGAACATGATCGGCAAGAGCGTCAGGACTCCAAGAATCACCCACTGCCCGAGTGAATATCTCCAACCGAGCTCCTCAGCGACCGGAACCGCAAAGAATGCACCAATTGTGGCGCTTACTGCCGTCATTGTGATGTAGAAGCTTGAAACAACACCCACTCGATTGGGGAAATATTTGCGAACCAGCACCGGCAGCAGCACATTACCCATGCCAGCGCCCAAAAGACTCAACAGACTGCCCGCGAACAACGCGGTTGAATCCCAAGCCAGCGCTCTTAGTAGATGACCAAAGATGATCATGCCGACAGTGATCAACAGCGTTTTTTCGACCCCAAGCCGCTTGGCAGGGGGGTATGAGAGCGAAGTTGCGATGGCAAAGGCCAGCGGAGCTGCGATTCCTAAGAGTCCGATTGTGACAATCGGAAGCGAGATATCCTCTTGAATAAAGGTGACCACGGGTGAGATGGATGAGACTGCGGTCCGGAGGTTTAGGGCCAGCAACGCGATAGCGCTTAGCGCTAAGAGCCTTGCGAGGTTGCGATTCATGCCCAGCTTTCCTAATGTCCTAAGACTTACAAAAGACTAGGGCTTTATTTCCATCCCTAACTAAAAGCGTTTGCAAAGGTTTCGTGCAAAATAGTGTTTGTTGCAAGCACCGAAGCGCTCTCCTCGGTTAGTGGACCATCGAGGGCGGTGAAGGTTCCTCCAGCCTCTTCAACAATCGGCACCAGTGCGGCAATGTCATAAAGCTTGAGATCGTGCTCGGAAACCATCTCCAAGCTACCTTCGGCTAAGTACATGTAGCTGAGAAAATCACCAAATGCTCTTGTCCGCCATACCTTGCGGCTGAGATCTACCAATTCATCTAATTTGCCAGCTTGATCCCAAAGTTGCAGGGAGTTGTAGGAAATTGAAGCTGCGGCTAAATCGCTGACCTTTGAGGTTTCTATCAGCCTGATGCGACCATCAAGTTCTTTGGTAAAGGCCCCATTGCCACGATTCGCCCACCAGCGTCTTCCAAGCGCAGGAGCTGAGACAACGGAGGTGGTTATCTCTCCGTCGACTCTGAGTGCAATCAGAGATGCCCAAATTGGAATACCACGCAGGTAGTTGGCGGTGCCATCAATTGGGTCGATGATCCAGGTTCTTGAAGCTTCGCCCTGATTTGCAAACTCTTCGCCGATGATGGCATCCTCGGGACGGTGACGAGCCAAGATTGCTCTCAGCCTCTCCTCAACGGAGCGATCAGCATCGGTAACTGGGCTGGAATCTGGTTTTGCCTCAACTCGAAGGTCAAGTGCCCTAAATCTGGCTAATGAGATTTCATCCGCTGCATCTGCGAGTTTTAGAGCTAAATCTTGATCTGTAATTACTGTAGACATCCGCACTAATCTACCGCTTCAGGAACTCAACAAGCCTTCGATAGCTATCAAGTCGCAATGCTGAGAGGTCCCCAGTTTCGGTCTTTGCATCAAGTTCACAATCCGGTGCATCGGCAAGGTGTGAACAGTCTCGAGGGCAGTCCTCGGCCGCCATGGCTATGTCCTTGAATCCCTTGAGCAGATTCTTGGGCTCAATGCCCATTAGGCCAAAGGTTCGAATTCCTGGAGTGTCAATGATCCAGCCGTCTCGGAACTTGAGTGCCAACGCAGATGAGGAGGTGTGCTTGCCTTTCCCGGTTACCTCGTTGACGTCTCCAACCGCTCTTTGATATCCCGGGCTCAAGCGATTAATTAGCGTCGTCTTTCCCACTCCGGAGTGACCTACAAACACCGAGACGTGACCATCCAAAACAGCTTCCAGCTCGGAGATGTCCTGCTGGTCTTTGTTCATGGTGAGAATCTCGAGGTCAAAGCCTTCAAAGTTAGAAATGAACTCTTTTGGATCTGCCAGATCGCTCTTGGTGAGAATCAGGATTGGGTGCAGCCCGGCATTGAAGGCGGCGACCAGATATCTGTCAACCAACCTCGGTTTAGGTTCTGGGTTGGCCGCGGCCATGACAATTACCAGTTGATCGGCGTTTGCAACAATAGTTTGCTGGTATTCAGTCTCTTCGCTTGACCTGGTGAGAGCTGTGGTCCTAGGTTCCACTCGGACAATTCGTGCAAGTGCGTCCTTTTTACCCGAGACATCGCCACTCAGTGCCACTCGGTCACCGGTCACGCAGCCCTCAGAGCGCAATTCCTTAGCCAGGGTTGCTAACACCTCAGAACCGTCGTCCATGAGCACTCGGTAGCGCGCTAGATGAACCTGAACCACCATGCCAACCGGCAGTTCTGCAGTGTCAGGACGTCTTTTGGTTCTAGGTCTGGAGCCCTTTGGGTTTGGGCGAATTCTGACATCGTCCTCATCCAGGTCGATGTCTTCCCCTGGCTCAAAGACCCAGTTCACCTAGGAGTCCAGCATTCTTTGCCAAATGTGCTCAAAGCCCGGCATGGTCTTGGAGGTTGTCTCTATGTTCTCAACCTCGAGCCCCGGAACGCGCAATCCAACAATTGCTCCCGCGGTTGCCATCCTGTGATCGTGATAGCTCAACCACCTACATGGCTTTAGGTCACCAGGGGTTATTTCAAGGCCGTCTTCGAGCTCTACGGCCACAGCACCAACCCGGTTAATCTCGGTTGCCAGCGCGCTAATTCGATCGGTTTCGTGACCTCTAAGGTGCTTGATACCAGTAAGTCGAGAGGGCGAGCTAGCAAGAGTCGCCAGGGCTGCAATGGTGGGTGTTAGCTCCCCAGCTTCTGAGAGGTCAACCTCGATGCCAATAATCACGCCGTTGCCCTTGAGGTGCAGCTCGTTACCAACCAGCGCAACCTCGGCTCCCATTCTGGAGAGTAGGTCAATGTACTGCCGTCCAACCTGGGTTGTTTCACTAGGCCAGTTTGGAATTCTGATCATTGAACCGGTGACCATTGCGGCTGCAAGGAAGGGACCGGCATTTGAGAGATCTGGTTCAATCACAACCGTGCCGCCTGAAATTTCACCGGGTTCAACCCGCCAGCTAGTTGTCGATAGGGCTTTGGCATCCACGCGGCGGTCCACTAGGCACTTCAGCGTCATCTCAATGTGGGGTTGAGATGGTAGCTCTTTGCCAACATGGTTCAAGGTGAGGCCCTTTGAGAACCGAGCTGCCGACAACAGTAGCCCCGAGACGAACTGTGATGAGGCTGAGGCGTCGATCTCAAGCTCGCCGCCTTCAACGAGCCCTTGACCAAAAACGGTAAATGGCAAAGCGTTCGATTCGCTCACCTTTGCACCCAGCGAGCGAAGTGACTCAATGGTGGTTTGCATTGGTCTTCGCCTTGCTCCTTCGTCACCGTCAAAGACCACTTCTCCCGATGCCAGCATCGCAATTGGTGGGACGAATCGCATTACGGTTCCGGCGAGGCCGCAATCAATGCTGGTGCCACCAGTTAGCGGGTTTGGCTGAACGATGAGGTCATCACCATGCCAGTCAAAGCGAGCGCCAAGAGCCTCCAGAGCTTGAATCATCAAATCCGAGTCTCTGGATCGAAGCGGGGAAATCAAGTTTGTGGTGGAGTTCGCCAAAGCGGCTAGCACCAACTCCCGGTTGGTAAGTGACTTACTGCCTGGTAGCGAAATGACTGCATCGAAGCGACGCCCAGATGGGGCAGCCCAGAACTCGGATTCAGAAATCATTAGGACAAAGATACCTAAAACAACACTGGGACACTTACTGGACTAAGTGCAATAAAGGTAGGCTTGGGTTGTGACCGAAACCATTTCCGAGCGCGGCTCGATCGAACACCTCCCAGTCTCCATATTTGCTTCCACTATGGGCATTGGTGGACTGGCCATTGTGACGGCGGCTGTGGAGAGCGTATTTTCGCTTCCAAACTACGCATCACTTTCGCTTGGGATTTTGACCCTCGTGGTTTGGTTCGTGCTTCTGTTTGCCTACACGCTAAAGATTTTGCGCTACCCGGATGCTCTGATTGCAGAGCTTGACCACCCAATTCGACTGAGCTTTTTCCCGACTATATCGATTGGGCTACTACTAATCTCAATCAGCTTTCTAGAGATTTTTGAGCCGTTAGCCACTCTTTTTTGGTGGCTTGGCACTGTAGGACAATTCGGTTTCACGCTACTGATTTTGAATCGCTGGTTTCATCGCGAGCACTTTGAGACCGCACACAATTCACCTGCCTGGTTTATCCCAATAGTTGGCAACATCCTGGTTCCGGTGGCTGGATCTCAGCTTGGATACCTAGAGATTTCCTACTTCTTCTTCTCCTTTGGAATCATCTTTTGGCTTCCATTGCTGACAATCTCTTTGAACCGCAGCTTCTTCTTTGGATCTATCCCAGCAAAACTTCGCCCGACGCTGTTTATTTTGATTGCGCCCCCGGCGGTTGGGATGCTGAGCTGGTCTGCGCTGCACGGTGGCAACCCGGGCGAGATTGGGCTGGTGCTGTATTACTCAGCGCTGTTCTTTTTGGTGATGCTCATTTCCCAGGCTAAGTGGTTCATCAATTTGCCCTTCGCGCTGCCGTGGTGGGCATACACATTCCCAATAGCTGCTATCTCATTGGCCAGTTTCAACATCTATCAAGCTATTCCAAATTTCCACTATCTAGTGATCGCTTTGGTGCTCTCCGGCATTTTGGCAATCGTGGTGGCATTGGTGAGCTACAAGACCATTCGCGGTCTACTGTCTGGCAGTTTGCTGATACCCGAATAGGGAAAGATTTTTCTCACTAGACTCAAAACTGATGCCAGATAAGAAGTCAGTCAAGCTGCAAACTTTCGAAGAGCAAGCTCTTCCCCTCATGCCACAGCTTTACGGTGCCGCGCTTCGCTGGACCAGAAATCCATCCGATGCTGAGGATCTAGTTCAAGAGACTTTTGCCAAGGCCTTTGGCGCCTGGGCAAAGTTTGAGCAGGGTACAAACCTAAAAGCCTGGTTGTTTCGCATCATGACCAACACTCACATCAACCTCTACAACAAAAAAGCCAAAGATCAAGCCAAGACCGCTCTTGACGATCTAGAGGACTGGCAAATTGGAGCCGGTGAGTCTGTGACCTCTCGGTCATCTCGGAGCGCTGAAGCGGAGGCGCTAGACAACCTTCCCTCCGGTGTAATAAAAAATGCGCTGGATGAAATCCCAGATGAATTCCGAATGGTGGTTTATTACGCCGTTGTCGAAGGTCTTCCCTACGCCGAAATAGCTGAGGTGATGGAGACGCCAGTCGGCACTGTAATGTCCCGCCTACATCGCGGGAAGAAATTACTAAGAACTTTGTTGCATGAATACGCAAGCCAAGAGGGCTATGACGTGAGCGAGAAGGAGGGCAAGTGAAACAGGTCGACTGTGAAGAAGTAAAGCAGTCTGTTCACGAGTATCTGCACTCTGAGATGCACGAGACCGAGATCGAGACAATCACCGCCCACATCGCCAACTGCGACTCCTGTGAGCAGCACTACGACATCGAGATTGTATTCAACCAGGTAATTCAGCGCTCTTGCGATGAGGCTCCAACCTCAGAGCTGGCAGAGCGCGTCATGCAGCGACTGCGCGAAGTCCAAGACCACGACTAATTCGCGTCTTCAGTAAGCCCCAACCACTCGAACCAGCCTCGGTTAAGAACCAACCACGCAATTAGACCGTAGCCAACCTGCCCAGGTAGGCGCCTTGGGTGTTTTGCCAGCTCACTAAGCCAGCCATCGTGCTCCCGAAGCGGAGCGAAGCAGTTCACGTAAATCAGAGATCGGCGCTTTACGACATCTTCAAAACCCTCTGAGAGGTGCTGAACTTCCTGGTCGTACTCGGTTACACCGGTTGGAGTTGGCCCAACAACAAAGACCTTGACGCCCTCACGAATGGCGTCATCCAGCAAAGAGGCTAGGTTCAGCCTAGATCGAGAGATGGTGATTCCGGCCTGGATGTCTTGCGCGCCAAGGGCAAGCACCAGAAAGTTCTCGGTTTCAGGGCTAAATCGAGGTAGAGCCTCCCTGCGCCAACGCTCGAGTAGCTCACCCGTGGTCTCTTGAACCATGGGAAGCGGGAAAAAAGCGACATCGTCACCCTTGGGAAGTCTCGCCTGAACCCTTCCAAGCCAGCCCAAGCCTTTCGGGTCTCCTGCTCCGGTGAGCAGCTCGTCGCCGAGGATCACAACCCGATAGGAAATCAATAGCTCTTAGTCTCCGAACGCCCGCTGGATCAAATCGGCCTGCTCAGCGGCGTGACGCTTCGCGCTGCCGGTGGCAGGGGAGGCCGACGCGGGTCGGGAAATGACCTTGAAGTTGAGGCCGTAGCGAGGCATGAATAGGCCCATATAGGTCCAGGCACCTTGGTTTGCAGGCTCATCTTGAACCCACCTGAGTTCAGCGTTCGGGAACTGCGCAATCGCGGTCTTCATCTCTTCAACCGGAGTTGGGTAGAGCTGTTCTAGGCGCACGATCGCAACATCTCCGCTGCCGCGCTTTTGGCTCTCTGCCAAAAGATCCCAGTAGACCTTGCCTGAACAGAACAGCACCTTGCGAACATTGTTCGGATCCAGGTTTTGCTGGTCGTTGATCAGCGGCAGGAACGAGCCCTGGGTGAAGTCTTCAACCGAGGAGCCCGCTGCCTTTAGGCGCAACATTGACTTTGGAGCGAAGACAACGAGGGGCCTTCGCGGTTGGGTGAATGCCTGGCGGCGTAGCAGGTGGAAATGTGATGCCGGCGTCGATGGCTGAGCCACCGTCATGTTGTTCTCAGCGCAAAGCTGCAAGAAGCGCTCAATTCTTGCTGAGGAGTGATCCGGGCCCTGGCCTTCATAGCCGTGGGGGAGAAGTAGTACCAGCGAAGAGCGCTGACCCCACTTCTGCTCCGCAGAGGAAATGAATTCATCGACCATCGTTTGAGCACCATTTACAAAATCACCAAACTGAGCTTCCCAAAGGGTTAGCGAGTCTGGTTCCTCGACTGAGTAGCCATACTCGAAGCCCATCGCCGCATACTCACTGAGTAGCGAGTTGTAGACCTCGAATCTTGCCTGCTGCTCAGATACGAACTTCAGCGGTGTCCAGACCTGACCGGTCTCGCGGTCAAAGAAGGTGGCGTGCCGCTGAACGAAAGTTCCGCGCTGTGAGTCTTGACCTGCAAGGCGAACATTGACGCCCTCAACCAGCAGTGAGCCAAAGGCGATCAGCTCGCCAAAGCCCCAGTCAATGCCACCCTCACGGCTCATCTCAACACGCTTTTGCAATAGCTGAGCGAGCTTGGGGTGGACGGTGAAGCCCTCAGGGAGGTTGGCGTGGGCATTACCCACCGCCTCAACCATCTCTCTAGCAATGGCGGTTGGCTTTAGGAGCTCTTGCTTCTCACTGGCTGTAGTGCCAATACCAGCGGGACGCTCAATCAGTCCAACCGGCTGACTCATCGCCTCGTGAACATCGACGAATGCCCTTTCCAGACTCGCTTGGAAGTTCGCGTTGGCTTCGTCAAATTCTTCCTGGGTGATATCCCCACGGCCAATCAGGTTGTCCATGTAGATAGTGCGAACGCTTCGCTTTTGCTCAATCAGGTTATACATCAGAGGCTGAGTCATCGAAGGGTCATCCCCCTCATTGTGACCGCGTCTGCGGTAGGAAATGATGTCGATGACAACATCCTTTTTGAACTCTTGACGGTATTCAAAAGCCAATTGTGAGACTCGAACCACTGCCTCCGGGTCATCGCCATTGACGTGGAAGATTGGCGCCTGAATTGTCTTTGCAAAATCAGTTGCATAGATCGAAGACCTGGAGTCCTCAGGCAGTGTTGTGAAGCCAACCTGGTTATTGGCAATTACGTGGACAGTTCCGCCGACCTTATAGGCAGGCAACTGGCTCATCTGCAAGGTTTCAGGAACAACTCCCTGGCCGGCAAAAGCTGCGTCTCCGTGAATCAAGATTGGAAGCACGGGGTAGTTTTCAGGGTTGCCCAGGCGATCCTGCTTTGCACGAACGATTCCCTCAAGAACCGGGTTCACAGCTTCTAGGTGTGAGGGGTTCGCGGCAAGGGACACTTTGATTGTCTTACCACTGGCGGCCTGGAAGACACCCTCGGTACCAAGGTGGTACTTCACATCACCCGAACCTTGAACGCTCTTGGTGTCGGTGGCGCCTTCAAACTCTCGGAAAACCTGGCCGTAGGTCTTACCCGCGATGTTTGTCAGAACATTCAATCTTCCTCGGTGAGCCATGCCGATTGCTGCCTCTTCAAGCCCTGCATCGGCTGCCGATTGCAAAATCTCATCAAGGGCCGGAATCAATGATTCGCTACCCTCGAGCGAGAAGCGCTTCTGGCCTACGAACTTGGTCTGTAGGAAGGTCTCAAACGCCTCAGCCTGGTTTAACTTCTCCAGAATTCTGAACTGCTCGGCCTTGGAGGGCTTTTCATAGGGGCGCTCAAGCTTTTCCTGGAACCAGGTGCGCTCGAGTGGGTTTTGAATGTGCATGTACTCCACACCGACGGTTCGGCAGTAGCTGTCGCGCAAGATGCCAAGCATATTGCGGAACTTGGCCTTTGCTCTGCCACCAAAACCACCGGTTTTGAAGGTTCGATCCAAATCCCAAAGTGAGAGTCCGTAGCTGCGGATGTCCAAATCTGGGTGCCAGCGCTGCACGTACTGCAGCGGATCAACATCGGCAATCAGGTGACCGCGAACTCGGAAGGCGTTGATGTACTCCTGGATGCGAGTGTTCTTGCCCGACTGGTCAGCAAGATCCCAATGGAAGTCGTTCACCCAAATAACCGGGGTGTAGGGAATTCGCATATCGGCGAATATTTGGCCGTAGAAGTCTCTTTCGCCGAGCAGTAGCTCATTGATGATCTTTAGGAACTCTCCGCTACCAGCACCCTGAATAACTCGGTGGTCATAGGTTGATGTGAGAGTAATAATCTTGCCAATGCCCTGCTCGGCTAGTTGCTCTTCGGCCATGCCTTGGAACTGGGCTGGGTAGTCAAGTGCTCCAACACCAACAATGCAGCCCTGACCCTTGGTGAGCCTTGGCACCGAGTGAACTGTGCCAATGCCGCCAGGGTTTGTGAGCGAGATAGTTGTGCCTTGAAAGTCCTCTGCGGTGAGCTTGTTGTCTCGAGCCTTTTTGACGAGCTTTTCGTACTCGGCCACAAACTCGGCAAAGTTGAGCTTTTGAGCTCGCTTGATGTTTGGCACTAGAAGGGCCCTGGTGCCATCTGGTTTTGGAATGTCGATTGCAAGACCAAAGTTGATGTTGGCCGGAGTCACGGAGGCGGGCTTTCCGTCAACCTCGTCGTAGTAGACATTTTGTGAAGGGAACTCTTTTAGCGCCTGAACCACCGCGTAGCCAATGAGGTGCGTGAAGGAAACCTTGCCGCCCCTGGTGCGCTTGAGGTGCGAGTTGATCACAATTCGATTGTCGATCAAAAGCTTTGCCGGCACCTGACGAACGCTGGTGGCGGTTGGAATCGATAGCGAGGCGTCCATGTTTGCCGACAGAGCTTTGGCCATGCCACGCAGGATGTTCACCTCGGGCTCTTGCTCAAGATCCTCGCTAACGATCGGCATGGAGCCAGTGGCTGGCAGATCTGCCGGAACGGGTGCCGTCTTTGGCGCTTCAGCCTGAGTCTTTGCAACCGGGACGGTGATTGCCTCGGTTGCGGGCGCAACCGCGTTCGGGTCAAATTTTGGCACCACAGTTGAATCGGTGTTGATGATTGCTATCGAACCAGTGGTGGCCTCTGGTTCCTGGAAGCTAGCGCTCTGGTTGCCTGATTTCTCGAGCTGGTAGCGCTCAAGGATTGGCCACCATGACTGGTCTACCGAATCAGGGTTTTGTTGCCACTGGGCAAACATCTCTGCGACGAGCCATTCGTTCGCTCCAAAATCATTGTCAGAATTGTGATTGTCGCTGCCGGACAAGGCCGCCCCTTTGAACAAACTCCAGAAAGATGCTCCTAGTCTAGCCACCTCTGCTTTTTCAGCGGGACTGGTTTTTAGAGGTTGCTAGAAGATTTTTAGTTGGGCCAAGCTCCGCGAGCGTATTGATCCACCCATTCAACTTCTACACCCAATTCATTAGCAGCTCGAAGGGCAAAGTGTGGGTCACGAAGAAACTCCCTACCTGCCATCACCACATCGACTTTGCCAGTGGACAAAATCTCCTCAGCCTGGTTGCCGTTTGTGATTTGTCCAACCGCAGAGACGTTGCCGCCGGATCCCGCCTTTGCACTTTCCGCAAGTGGCACCTGATACCCGGGCCCAGAGGGGATCTTGACTCCGGTGATGATTCCGCCTGATGAGATATCAAATAGGTCAGCACCAAGTTCACGGCACCAACTTGCGACCTGGTTGGTTTGGTTTTGGTCCCAGCCGCCCTCAACGTAATCAGTTGCGCTGAAGCGAACCATCAACGGAACGCGTGGACCAATTTCTTTTCGAACCGCCTCAACTATCTCAAGCAGTAATCTGGCTCGATTTTCTAGTGAACCCCCGTATTGGTCGGTTCGATCATTTGACAGTGGTGAGAGAAATTGATGCAGCAGGTATCCGTGTGCGGCATGGATTTCAATTGCGTCGAAACCAGCTTCGATGGAACGACGTGCGCTCTGGCGGAAATCTTCCACGATTGCGGTTATTTCGTTGGTTTCTAATCTGCGAGGTGCTCGGTAGCCCTCGAATGCAACATCAGTTGAGGAGTAGGTTTCCCAGCCACCTTTGGTTACTGCCACCGATCCACTTCCGGACCAGGCTCGGTATGTCGAGGCCTTTCGACCAGCGTGAGCAAGCTGAATCGCACTGGCCGAACCCATTTCGCGGATTATTTTGGTAATCGGCTTCCATGCTTCTACCTGGTCCTGATTCCAAATGCCGGTGCACCAGGGCGTGATGCGCCCCTCAGGGTTCACGGCAGTTGCCTCAGCCATCACAAGGCCGGCGCCTCCAATGGCAAAGGAACCAAGGTGAGCTAGGTGAAAATCAGTGACCACCCCATCCTGGTTTTCGCAGGAATACATGCACATCGGAGACACCCAGAGCCGATTCTTTACCTCTAGTTCTCTGATTTTGATGGGGCTGAAAAGCTTGCTCACTTCGGTAGTTTTTCCAATCTGGGTGTTGCGAAGAATATGAATAGACCAAGCAGCGCTCCCCAGCCAATGGCGAAATTCAATGGCAGGATTCCGGTCAAAATACCGATTATTGACGGTCCGGCAAGGCCACCTATGTAGGTGATGCCCACAACCTTGGCCATGTTTCTGCCAGAGTGTGACGCTTCGCCAATTTCACCGGCCGCCGCAAAGATTTGCGGCACCACTCCCGAGATACCAAGACCCAAAAGACCCCAGGCCAAAAGTGAAAGGGCATAGTTGGGTGCAACTGCCTGCAAACCAATTGCAACCGCCGCAAAGATCGAACCATTGCGAATCACAAAGTTACGCCCCTTGACCTCAACGATGCGATCTATGAAGATGCGGCCAATGATCATGCCTATGTTGAACGCGGCAAGCCCCCAGGCAGCCAGGGCGGCTGAGACGTTTTGGAAATCGCGCAAATACAGAGCAGACCAGTCCTGAGCGACACCCTCAATGATTGCTCCGGATGCGGCCATCAGGCCAGCAAGAATCACGAAAGCAAAAACTCTTCTATTTGCTTTCGATGCGGCCTTGTTCTCTACCTTGTCCTTATTGGATGCCACCGCTTGATCTGGCAACAGCCAACTGGCAATAAAAACACCAATGGTTGAAAGCAAGATCCCTGCGACCGGCAGAGTCTGAGTTTGGTCAAACCCCAGAGATATAGTCAGGAATCCAACCCCGGCACCCAGCAGTCCACCAACGGACCAAAACAGGTGGAAAAAAGTGAAGATTGCCTTGTCATTTGCCTTTTCGACCTGCAGTGCCGCGGCGTTCATCGGCACATCTATTCCTGAAAGCCCGAAGCCAATTCCAAAGATTGCCAGGCCCAGCCAGAAGGGATCGGGTGCGAATGCGGGTCCAAACAGCGATAGTCCAACAATCAAGCCACCAAGTCTGGTAGCGCTCTTGGCGCCGATGTGGTCAATAATCCAGCCAAAAAGTTGCATCGCGAAAAAGCCGCCGAGACCTGAGAGCATCAGCAGTAACCCAAGGGTCTGGTAGTTGATGCCGACCCGCTGTTCGATTAGTGGAATGTGAACTGCCCAGAGGGCTAGAGATGATCCACCGGAGACAAAAAAGAAGCTGACGGCTATTTTTGATTTCAAAAGTTTCACGAGAGAAACACTAGGGCAATGCGAGTTAGCTAAGCAAAAGCCGCAATCTGGATCCCACTTCTTCGGCCTCAATCAAAAAACCATCGTGGCCGTATTCGCTCTGAATTACATGCAGAGCGCCTCCCACTAGCTCCCCGGAGATATGTTCTGCAATTAGTTCTTGGCCACTAACTGGAAACAAACGGTCGCTATCAACACCTAGAACCAAGGTTGGGCACGAAATTTGGGAAAGCGCTGCCTCTACGCTTCCTCTGTCTCTGCCGACATCGTGGGAGTTCATGGCCGAAACCAAAGTGATGTAGCTGTTTGCATCAAAGCGGCGAACGAATTTGTTGCCGTGAAAATCAAGATAGCTCTCGACGGCGTATTTGCCGCGCTCGGTCAAAGGGCTCACTTGAGACTGCCACGAACGCCCGAATCGCTCGTTCAGCTCCTTGGGGGAGCGGTAATTTAAAAGCGCCATGCGCCTGGCAAGTGCCAACCCCTTGTGAGGTCCAAAGCCTGGTTTTGCGTCGTAATACCAACCTGCCGCAAAGCCCGAGTCTGAGCGAATCGCTTCGAGCTGAACCGTATTGAGTGCAATTTGATCGGCGGTGGAAAAAGGCGGTGCAGCGAGAATGCCGAGTCGCTCTAGTCGCTCTGGATTTGCTATTGCGATTTCAAGGGCATGCATTCCGGCCATTGAACCGCCGATGATTGCAAAGAACTTGTCGATACCTAGCTGATCGGCAAGTTCTAGAAAGGCCCTTGACTGATCGCGGATTGTTAGCTGCGGAAACGATGGACCGTATTCACGGCCATTTCGATCGAGCGAAGATGGCCCAGTTGACCCCTGGCAACCACCCAGCACATTGGGTGTGATGACAAAAAACTCATTGGTGTCGATCGCAAGGCCAGGGCCAACAATGCCATTCCACCAACCGCTGGTGGCGTGTCCGTTGCCCGCGTTGCCAATCGCGTGCGAGTCTCCGGTCAGAGCATGCAGCACCAGCACGGCATTTGACTTGTCTGAATTGAGTTTTCCCCAGCTCTCAAATGCCAGACGAGCGCCACTGAGGGTTTGACCAGACTCAAGTTCGATATCAAACGGCTCGGAGAATTTTCTATCTCCCACCGGATCCCCAATAATCCATGCCCCGGTCGCGGGAGGCCTTCCAACAAGCTGTCGACGCTGCTCCTCGGAAATGAATTCCGAGGGAGCAGAGTCTTCAGATATCTGGAAATCCATTACTTGGCGGCCGTAAAGCCCTTCTGCAGGTCGTGAATCAGGTCTTCAACGCTCTCTAGGCCAACCGATAACCGCACCAGACCTGGTGTGACACCGGTGGTCTTCTGGTCAGCTTCACTGAGCTGAGAGTGTGTGGTGGAGGCGGGGTGAATCACGAGCGAGCGAACGTCTCCGATGTTCGCAACGTGACTGAAAAGCTCTAGGGCATCGACAAACTTGATTCCAGCTTCGACACCGCCTTCGATCTCAAAGGACACGATTGCACCGGCACCCTTGGGGGCATAGTGCTTGTGAGCTTCGTGATACGGAGAAGATTCAAGCCCCGCGTAGTTGACGCTCTTGACCTGCTGGTGAGCTTCAAGCCACTTCGCAATCTGCTGCGCGTTTTCAACGTGGCGCTCCATGCGCAGGCTGAGAGTCTCGATGCCTTGCAGCAGTGAGAATGCGGTGTCGGGTGAGACTGCGGCTCCGATATCCCTAAGTAGTTGAACTCGGGCCTTGATGATGTAGGCAATGCCATCGCCCAGTGCCTGGGTGTAGACAACACCGTGGTAGCTGGGGTCTGGCTCAGTGAGACCGGGGAACTTGTCTGATTTTGACCATTCAAACTTTCCACCATCGACAATCGCTCCTGCTACAACAGTTCCGTGACCACCGAGGAACTTGGTTGCCGAGTGCACGACGATGTCTGCTCCGTGCTCGAGTGGGCGAATCAAATAAGGAGTCGCGACGGTGTTGTCAACGATCAGCGGAACTCCGTTTTTGTGAGCAACGGTTGCCACTTTACGAATGTCCAAGATCGAGACCTTTGGGTTTCCGATGGTCTCTGCGAAGAACAGCTTGGTGTTTGGCTTGACCGCAGCCTGCCACTCGTTCTCATCGTCCTGGTTCTCCACGAAGGTAACTTCGATACCGAGTTTCGCGAGGGTGTACTTGAAGAGGTTGTAGGTTCCGCCATAAAGCGTCGAGGAGGACACGATGTGGTCGCCCGCCTGAGCGATGTTCAAAACCGCAAAAGTCTCTGCGGCTTGACCGGAGGCTAGCAGGAGCGCAGCGGTTCCACCTTCCAGGGCCGCAATGCGCTTTTCCGCAACATCCTGAGTTGGGTTCATGATTCGGGTGTAAATGTTTCCGAACTCCGCTAGACCAAACAGGTTTCTAGCGTGCTCCGCCGAGTTGAACGTATAGGCGGTGGTCTTGTAGATCGGGGTAGCACGAGCGTTTGTAGCTGGGTCGGCTACTGCACCGGAGTGAATCTGCTGGGTTTCAAAACCCCAATTTGCCTCAGTCATGATTTTGCCTTTTTTGTGGTGGATGGTGCTAAAAGAATTCTCTATCGATTTAGCAACTGCAACTTGCTCGGTAATCTTTCGTAACTTTAGCCCAGGTGCTCAAAAGCCAAGCTGGCTAATAGTGCCGCACCGAGCGGAATCACCGAATCGTCAAACATTGCTCTTGAGCTGTGATTTGTCGGTGCACTCAGGTGGTCAACCTCTGGCGGGCACGCTCCTAAGAAAACAAATGCCCCTGGAACCTCGGCAACTATCGATGCGTAATCTTCACCGCCAGCGATTGGGGTGGCCATCTCCTGATAGCCGGCTTCCCCAACTAGCTCCTTTGCCACCTTGCGCACTGATTCGACTGCAGCCGTGTCGTTCATCAACACCTTTGTCGCCTGCGAGAATGTCACATCTGCTTTGATGCCATAACCATCGGCAACCGCGTGAATGAGTTTGGGTGCCAGTTCGTGAAGCTTTTTGGTGCTCTGTTCTGAGAAGGTTCTGACCGTGGCTCCAAAGCTTGCTGTGTCGGCAATCACATTGGTGGTGGCGTCATCTCCGGCTCTAATCCAGCCGACGTTCAAGATAACCGGATCAAACTGATCGAAATTCTTATTGAGCATGACCTGAAGTGAACTTATGGCTTCAACCATGGGTGTGATTGGGTCCTTTGATAACCATGGCATTGAGCCATGACCTCCTGATCCATAAAACGTTGCATGCATGTCACCGGCGCTCGCCATCATGGCGCCCGGCTTTGTTGCAATTACCCCAAGCGGCAGCGAGGTGAAGACGTGCAGGCCGTAGGCGGCAATCGGTCTTTCCTCGGTGATTTCCAGCATGCCCTCTTCGATCATCACATCTGCACCGTGGTGACCCTCTTCGCCGGGCTGAAACCAAATCGCAACCTTTCCAGCGAGGCGATCTCTGTTTCGATGGAGCAGCTTTGCAGCCCCTACGCCGCTAGCCATGTGGAGGTCATGACCGCATGCGTGCATGAAGCCGTTGTTTGATGCGAACTCTAAACCGGTTTCCTCTTGAACGCTCAGGGCATCCATGTCTGCCCTCAGCAACACGGTCGGTCCGGGCCTGGCCCCTTCAATTACAAGAACGATTGAGGTGAGATTCTTGCCGAGCGTGATCTCGCCCAAACCCTCAATTTCGGCAAGAATCATGGTTTGGGTTTTTGGTAGCTGAAGTGCAAACTCAGGCTCTTGGTGAAGCTTGCGACGAAGTGCTATCAACTCGGTTGATATCTCGCTGGCTTGAGAGAGAAGTTCCTGACTGATTGTCATCTTCTGGGCCCTTCGGTTTGGGAAATCAAAATCCACTATCTACTATGGCTGTATGTTTCAAGCTTTGCACCCCGAATGGCAAAAACTATTGGGGGACCAAAAACAACTGCTTGAACAGATCGAATCGCTGATTGATCAGGACCCAAACACGATTCCTCAGAAGTCCCAGGTTTTGCGGGTTCTTGAACTACCACCATCGCACTACAGGGTGCTGATAGTCGGCCAGGACCCATACCCCAACCCAATCCATGCCAATGGCCTTGCTTTTGCTGTGAATCCCGGCGTGAGACCCCTTCCACCGACACTCACCAATATCTTCAAGGAGCTCAGGTCGGATCTAGGCCATGAATTTGTGCAAACCGGAGACATCACCCCTTGGCAACAGCGCGGTGTCATGCTTCTGAACCGGCATCTAACCACCAAGGCCCAAGAGACCGCTGCACACTTCGCATTCGGCTGGGAGGAATTCACCCAGCAGGTAGTCAGGGAGCTGGTCCGAGCGCGTAAGGGCAAGCTGGTGGCAATTTTGTGGGGGCAAAGAGCCCAAGAGTTGGCTCCAGATTTGGTCGGTGCGACGGTGCTTACGAGCCCCCACCCCTCACCGCTTTCAAGCTACCGAGGGTTCTTTGGCTCCAAACCGTTTTCTAGTTGTAATAATGCGCTTGTAGCGTTGGGTTTGGAGCCAATCGATTGGAGCGCATAAGTGGTGGATTCCGAAACCAGGTGGCGCCTGGTTCGTGCGCTCCGGCAAAAACCACCGGCTCCTGAACCTGAACTGGAAATTCGCAGCGTTAGGTTTGAAGACCTTCCCCAGATTCGCGATATCTACAACTACTTCATCAGAAACACTGTGATCACTTTCGATGACAAGCCGCTCGATTTGGCCTACTGGCAGGACAAACAGGAAATGCTTGCAAAGTTCGAGATGCCATTCATAGTTATGGTCAAGGGCTCAGAGGTTATGGGCTTTGCCTACGTAGCTCCCTGGCGAGCAAAGGCCGGATATCTCAAGGTGGTTGAGAACCAGATTTACCTCCTGCCATCTGCAACTGGGAAAAAGCTTGGCGGCCGATTATTGGAGGCTTTGTTGTTGGCTTGCAAGAACCAGGGCATCAAAGAGGTGATCGCGGTGATCGCCGACCGTGGAGCAGGAGCATCGATAGCCCTGCACAAAAAATTTGGCTTCAAAGACAAAGGACATTTGGCCAACGTTGGCATTCGCTTTGGCAAGCCGATTGGCTCACACCTTTACTCCCTGCAGATTAGCTCGCGCTAGCCACCCGAACATCGCTAACTGAATCTTTCAGGGTTGCAAGGGCTGTTCTTGATAGGCCTTCGGTTGTTATCACAATGTCGGCTGACTCGAAATTTGCAAAAGATGTGAATCCTCGGACACCCCACTTGGTGTGGTCTGCTAGGACAGCAAATTTCGCGGCCCTGCGAATCACCTCGCGGTTAGTCTCTGCCTCAACCAGATTTGGAGAGCTAAATCCAAACTCTGAATCCATGCCGTGGGTGCCCATGAAGACCAAGTCGAGATTGAACCTTGAAAAAACTTCGGAGGCGATATTTCCAACCAAAGAATCAGTTGGGGTTCTAACCCCGCCCGTCAAAACAACTGTTTGGTCGGCCCTTGGGGTTTGGGCAAAAAGGTCACTGATTGGGACAGAGTTCGTAACGATCGTCAGTGACGGGACCTCGCGTAGCCTTTTGGCGAGTGCATAAACCGAGCTACCGCCCATAAGCGCTACTGCCATGCCGGGGCGAACCAAATCTGAGGCAACCAGTGCCATGGCATCCTTAGCTGCCTGCTCACGCATCGAGTTAAAGCTAAATGGGGGCTCAACTGTGGAGGACAGTGAGTTGGCGGTTACGCCGCCGTGGACCTTGTCAACTAGCCCCTGACCTGCAAGCTGTTCAACATCTCGCCGAATTGTGACTTCAGAAACTCCGAGAGAATCTGCAAGGTCTGAAATTCGCATCGCTCCCGAGAGGGAAACCTCCTCCAGAATTCGAGCTTTTCTCTGAGCTGCTAGCAAGCGGCGCCCCCTATCTTGTTTTCAAAAGATTAGACAATATTTGTGAAAATGTTTTGTTATTTACTAACAGAATGATTACTTTTGTCGGTTTTGTTTCGAAAATTTTGGGTTCAAGCATTAAGTTCGTTCACACCCAAACATTTTTGGGCTTTTAGAGCAGTCTAAAAGGAGTTACAAATCGAGCGAACCCTCAAGGTTTTCTCGAAAAAAGAAATAGCAACTGAGTGAAACTGGGCGGAGTCTTTACTCCGCCCAGTTATCAGGTGCAGACTAGAGCTACAAGACGAAGAGGTCAGCTATCAATTGGTAATTCCAAAATTCATCCACCTCAAGCAAGCTGACGTTTCCTTCGTTCTGACAACTAGCCGCGGCGCTCTTGAGGTTTTGCACTGGGGGAAATCTCTTCCAGAGGATGAGAATTTTGATGCTTTGCTCTCCGCATCCATTGAATCGACGGCCCATGCCGAACTCGACGAGCCTCATGTGGAGGGTATCTTCCGGGAGGCTGCACGAGGCGTAATTTCTCGCCCAGCCCTACTAGGACATAGATCTGGCCAAGACTTCTCTCAGCTTTTTGAGATCACTGATGTTGATGAAGACGCGACGTCGGTAAGAATCAGGTTTACCGACTCGGTTGCGAACTTGAACGCAACGGCGATCTTTAGCTTTGTTGGTGAGGGTGTCCTCATGGTTTGTGTTGGGATCGAAAATCTCGGCGATGATTTCAATCTTGAAGAGTTGAGTGTTTACTTGCCACTTCCTGATCGTGCGCAGGAGTCAGTGGACTTTGCAGGTCGCTGGATCAAGGAGCGCCAACCTCAGCGTCGAGAAATTCAGGCAGGCCAGTTCGTCAGAGAGGTTAGAGAAGGGCGCTCTTCTCATGACTACACAATCCTGCAATTGGCTATGACCAAGGGAGCGGGCTTCCAAGCTGGTGAAGTCTGGTCTATGGGGCTGATGTTCTCGGGCAATTCTCGACACGTGGTTGAGAAGCTGCAGGGCGGTAGGAAGTTCATTGGCTCAGGGGAATCTCTCATGCCCGGCGAGATCATCCTTCGAAAGGGTGAGAAGTATATGACCCCTGGTGTGATCGCCATCTACTCCGATCAAGGTATAGACGGCGTGAGCGCTCGCAGCTACGCCTCTTTGCGTTCTCGCGGTGATCATCCAACGAAATTGAAACCAAGACCCCTCACGCTAAATGTTTGGGAAGCCGTCTACTTCGACCATAACCTTGAGAAGCTCTCGCAACTTGCCGACGTCGCGAAGGAAATCGGTGTTGAGAGATTCGTTCTAGACGATGGCTGGTTCGGTTCTCGCAGGGATGACACCAAGGGCCTCGGTGATTGGGTCGTCTCTGAAGAGGTTTGGCCGGAAGGTCTCGGCCCACTGATTGACAAGGTGAAGGCCAATGGCATGGAGTTTGGGCTTTGGTTCGAGGGGGAGATGGTCAACCCCGCGAGTGACCTCGACCGAGCTCACCCGGACTGGGTGCTGGGTGCTGGGGTCAGAGTGCCTCCGCTGGGCAGGCGCCAATTAGTCCTCGATCTCTCAAACGAAGATGGCTACCAG
>CBFIEQ010000001.1:0-102928 GCA_965661645.1 uncultured Aquiluna sp. | reverse complement strand
GTATTCAGGAGAAGTTGAATCAGGAACTTGTGGAGCGCTTGGAGCTCAAGCCACGCATTGCGTTTGGTCCGGTCCGAGTTGCAATCAGTGGTCGTAGAGTGACGCCACCACTTTTTGAGTCGATGGAGATTATGGGCAAGGAGCTATCTTTGGCTCGACTAGAGGCATTTCTCGCAAGCCCACTAAGATAGAGGCTTGCGACTTGGGTTCGCCCTTGGGGTATGGTGTAATTGGCAACACGGAGGTTTCTGGTACCTTTGTTCTTGGTTCGAGTCCAGGTACCCCAGCAAGTTAGATAAGCATCAGCATCAGCTGGTGCTTATTCTCATTTAGACGTGATTTTGGAGTGGCATGCTGTCAGATTTTGCCTCAGGTTTCTTGGTTTTTTCCACCCTCGCAGTTGCGCTCTTTCAGCTTGCAATTGTGCTTGGTGCTCCAGTTGGGGACTACGCATACGGCGGTCAACACCCTGGCAAACTGCCAACCAAGTTCAGGGTTGCAAGCGTCTTTTCGATGGTTGTAATGCTCGCGGTTGCCGGCCACTACTTAGCACAGATCGGCCTTTTTACCCCAGTGCTTGATGCTTCCGGTAATGCCATTGCGAACTGGGGCTTTGTTGCCTTCTTTGCACTGTCGGCACTGATGAACAACATCACTAAAAGTGAGAAGGAAAAAAGAGTGTTCGGCTCAATCACGATTGCCATGCTGCTATCCGCAATCTTGGTTGCGATCTAGGGGTTACACCAGCCACAGCGCTCGGGCGAGAGCGATTCCGCAATAACTTTTCCTGGCTGCGTGTAATCGCAAGCAACGCAGCTGAGTATTTCGGCAGCTAGAGCATCCGAATTTGCTAACCCACACGATTGACACTCAAGTCCGGTTTTGAAGTCAATTCTTCCGAATCCCGGAATCTGGCATTTTGGGCAATTCTCAGCAAGTCTGTTAGCCAGCTTTTTGGCTGCAACCTCAATGTTTTTGCGTCTTGAAGGGCTCTGGTGGGCTCTAAAGTCTGTCTCTAAAAGAACCGTTCTATCGGCTGAACTGAGCAACTCGATTACTCGTTCTAGTTGCTTGTGGCTTTGAACACCCTTCACGATTTCAAGATCAGGTCGGTTTTCCACCCTGGCAATCACACCTTGATTCGGGAAGTCGATCGACTCCAGAAACTCATTTAGTTCAGATTCTGGGCCAACATGATGAGATTTGGCCACAATCTCAAAAGACCTGTGTGATTCGTGAATCACTAGATCTCTCTCGAGATCAACCAAAACCAGGGTCTCGATGTTTGAAACCAGGAATGGATTTTGTGGGTCGGGACCAATGGATCCCTCGGAGGCAACACCAAGCGTTTCCCCGGTCAACTCAAGGCCAAGCTTTGCTTTCGCAATTGCGGTTTCCAATTGAGTGCCAGCCCGAGGCCTCTCCCCGGTAAAGGTCCCGAGTTGGTCGGTGTCGACCTCGATGGTTTCGACATGGATGCCGGCGTGCTGTTCCAGACTCGGGGCAATCAGCGCATGCTTCTGGTGCTTAGTGCTAAGCCAAGCTGTTCTGCCACGATAACTAGTCAAATTCAGCACTCAAAAACCAGCCCAGCTACTGAGCCGCGGCTCGTTGGATTCGATCGCGAATAGCGATGGCGATGCCATCTCCATTCGGCGGTTGAATGAAAACGGTGTTTAGGTTTTGCTCATCAGCACTTCTAAGAGCCGAATACAACTTTGCGGCATATTCCTCGTCTGATTTCGGGGCGGCCAGTCGGATTGCCCCTTGCGGTGTCTTTTGCTCCGCAGCTGCAATCAGCCCCTCACCTGGGCCAGCCTGAGTGCCAATGATGATCTTTGCCCTGGGGGAGTAGTGCCTTGAATGCGAGCCTGACACTCGAATCTGGTTTCCTTGAGGCTCTTGAACAACCATGTCGGTGGAGCGCTCAATCATCTGGGCGCTGATCGCTCCTGGGCGCAGAATCTTTGGTGCGGAACCGGTGCAATCGATGATTGTGGACTCCACACCAACCTCGGATGATCCGCCGTCCAAGATCATGTCCTCAGGAGCCAAATGTTCGCCAAGTTCGATCTCCACGGCTTTAGCGTCAGTTGGGGAAACTGAGCCGTAGCGGTTAGCGCTGGGAGCTGCCAAGCCGTGACCTCCGAGCTTTTTGAATGCAACCAAAAGCGCGAGAGCTACCGGGTGGTCTGGGATTCTTAGGCCCACGGTTTCCTGGGTACCAGTTACGAAATCCTTTGCGTTCTCACTGCGATTCAGAATCAGGGTCATCGGTCCCGGCCAGAAATCTCTCATGAGTGCCATTGAATATTCCGGAGGCGCTACCGCGAAGTGTGCAACATCGCTCGGGTGAGCGATGTGAACAATCAAAGGGTGATCTGCTGGTCGATTCTTTGCCGCGTAAATAGCACCAACCCCGACCTCGTCTTCGGCATTCGCACCTAGGCCATAAACGGTCTCTGTTGGAAAGGCAACCAGGCCCCCAGCCATTAGACGCTCAGCTGCCTTGGTGAGGGCAGCTACAAAATCTGCAGGATTTTCTTTCACAACAAAAGCGTAAGCCAAAGCCAAAAAGGGTCTAGGTTTATCGGCAGATTTGAAAGGCGATAGAGGCAATGAAGCCAATCGGTGTTGTGGTGAACCCAAAGGCCAATCGTGGCAGGGGTAAACAAAGTGGCGAAGAGGTTTTCAAAGAGCTACTAGAGCTCGGTATCAACGCGGTAGACCTTTCTGGGCCCGATGCGGCTTCCGCGCTAACCAATGGTCAAAAGGCTATCTCGGAGCAAGAACTCTCAGGTGTGATAGCGGTAGGTGGCGATGGCACCGCACAGTTGGCCGTGAATCTCTGCGTGCCAAACCAGTTGCCGCTGGGTCTCATACCAGCTGGCTCTGGAAATGACCAGGCAAGAGAACTTGGGGTTCCTAGGAACTCGATAACAGAAGCCGTCAAGCATTTGGCTGAGCGCCTGGAATCGCCTCGGCGAGTGGATGTCATGCGCGTCAAGACCGCGACCAAGGAGTTTTGGTCGCTAGGTTCGATCTCCGCCGGGTTTGATGCACTTTGTGCTGAGCGGGCAAATGGGTTGAAGTGGCCTAAGGGCCCCAATAGCTATGTAGCCGCAATGCTCTTAGAGCTCCCAAAGTTTGAGCCCATTGAGTATCAGATCGAGGTTGATGGCAACAAAAGAGAACTCAACGCGATGCTCTGTGGTGTGGCGAACGTGAAGAACTTTGGAGGCGGAATGCGGATTTCTCCAGATTCTGAGATCACTGACGGCGAGCTTGAGGTCTTTATTCTGCACGAGGTCTCAAGACCAAGACTCTTGAAGATTTTTCCCACCGTTTATCAGGGCAAGCACACTGGCTTTGCGGAGGTCGAAATCTTCAAGGCCAAGTCAGTTTCAATCTCAAATAACGGGTTCCCGATGACCTGCGATGGTGAACTGATCGGCCCGGCTCCATTTAGCGTGCAGATTCACCCGGGCGCGCTGCAGGTCTTCGCCTAGGCGTTGCTAAGCCAGGAGATTTGTGGCAGAATTCTCGGGTTGCTCTACGGCCCCATCGTTTAGCGGCCTAGGACGCTGCCCTCTCACGGCAGTAGCGCGGGTTCAAATCCCGCTGGGGTCACAAATCTCGCTCTTGATGACAAAATCTCGGGAGCGAGATTTCTTTTTCATCGCCAGCGACGCGAGTAAAGCGTCGCGATTGAGATAAACACAACCGGGAACAAAGCAGCCGCATTGAGGCCTCCGAAGGTGTAGAGGGCAAGAATCGTGCCGGCTATCGCCCCACCAAAAGCGCCCGAGAGGCTCATTAGCGTGTCGCTGAAACCCTGTACCTTGCTGCGATCCTCGGTGTCCAGTGACTCAGACAACAGCGCACTAGCCGCCACGGTAGTCGCGGACCAGCCAAGGCCAAGCAAGAAAAGACCTATCACCACGGCAGTGAAGTCGGATTGCCCAAATCCTGACACCGCTAGCGAAACCAAGAAGGTGAGCTGCCCAATTGCAATCACAGGCTTGGCTCCCAGTCGATCTGAAAGTGTTCCGAAGATTGGCGCAAACGCATACATGCCCGCGATGTGAAGTGAAATGGTGAAGCCGACCTCGGCAAGTGAGTGCCCCTCGGAGTCAAGGTGGGCGGGGGTCATTGCCATAACAGAGACCATGACCATGTGGCTAAGTGCGATTGTCAAAACCGAGAAGCCCGCTATTGGGAACTGCCTTATCACCACTAGCGCCCCAGCAATTCCTGGGTTCGTTCTCTTTTGTGGCAAGCCAGCAATGTCCCTGGCAATAATTAGCGGGTCAGGCCTGAGACCGAACCAGAAGACCAGTGTGGAAAGAAGCTGCGCTGCGATTGTGAACAGGAATGGTCCGGCAAGGTGAGGCATTCCAAGCCAAAGACCCAGTGCTTCGCCCGGAGCAATGAGATTCGGCCCAATTACCGCTCCAAGCGTGGTTGCCCAAACCACCAGGGAGAGGTCCTTGCCTTTTGGCTTGCCGGTTGGAATGTCGGCTGCCGCAAATCTTGCCTGCAGCGACACCGCAGAACCAGCTCCGAGTAAAAACAGGGCTACCAGTTCAACCGGAAAGTATCTTGTGTAGGTGGCCAAAATCATTAGGGCCGCACCCGTGATTGCTAAAAAAGCTCCTGAAGCCAAAGCGATTCGGCGTCCGCGCTGATAGGCGAGATTTGCCAATGGCATTGCCACGGCAGCTGCTCCAAGTGTCGAGACTGTTGCTGCAGCGCCAGACCAGGCCGGCGAGCCGGAGAGTTCAACCGCCAAAAGCGCACCCACAGAAAGCGTCGCACCAAGCCCAAACCCGCCAAGGGCTTGCCCGGTTGCAAGGACTTTTACGGTTCTTTGCTGGATGAGCCCTAAAGCTTCGATTGAATTGTGAGACACAGTCCAACACTATCGTTTGGGCTAAACTCTAGGCACGCAATCGCGAGGTGAGTAGATGTCCGATAAGCCCCTAACTCTGGCTGAAAAGCTTTGGAGAGACCATTTGGTGGTCCGTGGAGAGAATGGCGCACCCGACCTTCTTTACATCGACCTGCACCTAATTCATGAGGTGACTAGCCCACAGGCGTTTGATGGCCTACGACTAGCCGGTAGAGACATTCGTCGCAAAGACCTCACGATCGCAACTGAGGATCACAACACTCCGACGCAGGACATTCACCTGCCGATTTCAGATCCGACCTCGAGGGCTCAGGTTCAAGCCCTACGAGACAACACCAAGGAATTTGGTGTCCGAATTCACTCCCTCGGGGACAAGAACCAGGGAATTGTTCACGTTGTGGGACCTCAGCTAGGTCTGACAATGCCGGGACTAACAATTGTTTGTGGAGATTCCCACACCTCCACTCATGGCGCCTTTGGCTCACTCGCCATGGGTATCGGCACCAGTGAGGTCGAGCACGTCCTGGCAACCCAAACGCTTCCGCTGCAGCCGTTCAAGACCATGGCCATCAATGTTGAGGGGACCTTGCGTCCAGGGGTTAGCGCCAAGGACATCATCCTTGCCGTAATTGCAAAAATCTCCACCGGTGGCGGTCAGGGTTACGTTCTCGAATACCGTGGGAGTGCGATTCGTGCGCTCTCCATGGAGGGTCGCATGACAATCTGCAACATGTCAATTGAGGCAGGCGCCAGGGCTGGCCTGGTCGCTCCAGATGAAACCACCTTTGAATACCTCAAGGGCCGACCGCATGCCCCTGAGGGAGCGGACTGGGATGCCGCCATGGAGTATTGGAAGACCCTGAAGACAGACGAAGATGCGGTCTTCGATGCCGAGGTTTTCATCGATGCCGACAATCTCGACCCATTTGTCACTTGGGGGACTAACCCCGGTCAAGGTGTTTCGCTGATGGAGTCAGTTCCAAACCCTGAGGATTATGAGAACCCCAATGAGCGAGCAGCAGCCGAGCGAGCTTTGGAATACATGGATCTCACCCCCGGCACCAAAATGAAGGACATCGCGGTGAACACCGTGTTCCTTGGTTCTTGCACGAATGCACGCATTGAGGACCTTAGGGCTGCTGCATCAATCATCAAGGGTCGCCAGAAGGCTGAGGGAGTCAGGATGATGGTTGTGCCTGGTTCGCAAAAGGTTCGCCTGCAAGCCGAAGAAGAGGGATTGGATCAAATATTCAAGGACTTCGGAGCAGAGTGGCGATTTGCAGGTTGCTCAATGTGTCTGGGAATGAATCCCGATCAGCTTGGCCCAGGGGAGCGTGCTGCCAGCACATCAAACAGAAACTTTGAGGGACGTCAGGGCAAGGGCGCCAGAACCCACCTGGTTTCACCAGTTGTGGCTGCCGCAACCGCGGTTCGCGGCACACTCTCAGCACCAGCAGATTTGGAGAACTAATGGAGCGGATTTCAGTTTTTGAGGGCATCGCAGCTCCGCTGAAGCGAAGCAATGTCGATACCGACCAAATCATTCCGGCTGTCTATCTGAAGCGCATCACAAAGTCAGGTTTCGAAGACGGCCTGTTTGCATCATGGCGCCAAGATCCTGAGTTTGTTCTGAATCACCCCGCCTACCAAGGCGCACAGGTTCTGATTGCTGGTCCGGACTTTGGAACCGGATCCTCTCGAGAGCACGCAGTCTGGGCGCTCAGGGACTTTGGTTTCAAGGCAGTGTTCAGCCCGAAATTTGCAGATATTTTCCGCGGTAATTCGGGCAAGCAGGGTCTGGTTGCGGGCGAAATTTCCGATTCCGACACCGAGCTCCTGTGGTCACTGATTGAGGCAAACCCTGGGGTACAGGCCAAGGTTGATCTTCCAGCCCAACAGGTCAGCATTGGTGATTTAGTCGTCTCCTTCGAGATCGACGAATACACTAAGTGGCGCCTGATGGAAGGTCTTGATGACATTGGCATAACACTTCAGAGCGCAGATGCAATAGCCTCCTATGAGGCCAAAAGAGAGTCGTGGAAACCAACCACTCTCCCTCAAAAAGGAGTCTGATTGTCCCAGATCACCATCAATGGTGGAAAGCCACTGGCCGGTCGAGTAGACCTCAAGGGCGCTAAGAACCTGGTAACTAAGGCCATGGTTGCCGCCCTGTTGGGTGAGACTCCCTCGACGCTCTATGACGTTCCTCACATCTCAGACGTTGAGGTTGTTGCAAGGCTTCTGAACCTGCACGGGGTAAACATAACCCACGATCAAAAGACCGGTGACATGGTGCTTGATCCTTCCAATGTCGAGCAAGCGAGAATGACCGACATTGACGCTCATGCCGGTTCGTCAAGAATCCCGATCTTGTTTTGTGGTCCGCTGCTGCACCGTCTAGGCGAAGCTTTTATTCCAGGTCTGGGTGGTTGCGAAATTGGTGATAGACCAGTTGATTTTCACTTTGATGTGCTGCGCTCTTTTGGTGCGGTTATCGAAAAACTTTCGACTGGAACCAGGCTTAGTGCGCCAGATGGACTAGTTGGAACAAAGATCGAACTCCCTTACCCGTCCGTGGGCGCCACTGAGCAGGTGCTGCTATCAGCGGTTGCCGCAAAGGGTGTAACGGAGTTACGCGGAGCCGCGATTGAGCCAGAAATTATCGACCTGATTGCGATTTTGCAGAAGATGGGCGCAGTGATTTCGGTTGACACCGACCGCGTGATTCGCATCGAGGGTGTGAAATCGCTTAAGGGTTTCACTCACCGAGCGCTATTTGATCGCAACGAAGCAGCCTCTTGGGCTGCGGCAGCGTTGGCAACCGGCGGAGACATCTTTGTTGGTGGCGCCTCACAGGTTGAGATGATGACTTTTTTGAACGTGTTTCGCAAGGTTGGCGGTCAGTTTGAAATCGCTACTGATGGCATCCGCTTTTTCCACCCGGGCACCCAGTTGCAGCCGGTTGTAATCGAAACCGACGTGCACCCTGGATTTATGACCGACTGGCAGCAACCTTTGGTGGTTGCGCTCACTCAGGCGCAGGGTCTTTCGATCGTGCACGAGACCGTTTATGAAAACCGCTTTGGTTTCACCGACGCCCTGAACCAAATGGGTGCTCAGATTCAGATCTACCGTGAGTGCCTTGGTGGCACGCCATGTAGGTTCGGACAGCGAAACTTTAATCACTCCGCAGTTATTTCTGGACCCACCGCATTGAAGGGTGCTGACATCCGGGTGCCAGATCTGCGAGGCGGGTTTAGCCACGTTGTTGCAGCTTTGGCTGCGAGTGGCACCTCGAAAGTTTCCAATGTGCAGCTAATCTCTAGGGGATATGAACGCTTTATTGAAAAGCTTGAGGATCTCGGTGCAGATTTCCAATTCGAGGCCTAAAAATGGCTGAGGCCAATCTTCCAAAAATAAAGGGCGAGAGAAACTTTGCCTTTCTCTTGGTCGCTATGGTGCTCGCACCTATCCTCCGACTGATGTTCAACATCAAGACCTCGGGCAAAGAGAATCTGCCGCAGGGTGGCTACATCCTGGTTGGAAATCACCTGAGCTATTTGGACCCTTTCTCTTTTGCCTACTCGGTTTACATCCACATGAAGCGAGTCCCGCACTACTTGGCCAAGGAATCGATTTTTAGAATCCCAATCATTGGGAAGCTATTGCCGAAGGTGGGGCAGATTCCGGTTTATCGCGGCGGCAAGTCCAATGAGGAGCCGCTTCGAGCGGCCAAGGAGTACCTCAAGGCGGGTCAGGTGGTGGTGGTTTTCCCAGAGGGCACGCTAACTCGTGATCCAGACCAGTGGCCCATGCGTGGCAAGGCGGGAGCAATCCGCCTGGCCGTTGAGCTTGGACTACCTATTGTCCCTTGCGGGCAGTGGGGCGTCGAGAAGGTGCTGGGGAACTATTCAAAGAAGTTTCGCCCAAATCCGTTTCACATCGTGCGGGTAAAGATTGGCCAGCCAATGTATTTCAAGGACCTACAGGGCATGGCACTATCGGCCAAGGAACTTTCCGATGCCACAGACAAAGTGATGCATCAAATTGCAGCTCTGGTTGGTGAGATTCGCGGAGAGACTCCACCCAAGGATCTCTGGGACCCCGCCAAGGTTGGCCAAAGTGAAATAGGCAACTTCAGGAAGTCCTCTTGAGTGAAATAGTCGTTCTGGGTGCCGGGAGCTGGGGCACCACCATCGCCAAGGTGATTGCTGATGGTGGAAATCAGGTCACTTTGTGGTCAAGGCGTGAAGAACTTGCAAACGAAATCACCGAAACCGGTAGAAATGGTGAATACCTGCCCGGTATTGATCTCCCCGAGAGCATCACGGCCACCTCAGACATTGAAATTGCTCTCAAGGGCGCCCAGCAGGTCTACATAGCCATCCCATCTCAGTCGCTGAGGGCTTCGCTTGCGAGCTGGAAGCCACTAATTGGTGAAGCCGCAACCCTGATCTCTTTGATGAAGGGCCTTGAGCAAGGATCTGGGCTCAGAATGAGCGAAGTTATTGCCGAGGTTTTGGAATGCGAGATTGAGCGCGTCTCAGTGATTTCCGGTCCAAACCTGGCGTTGGAAATTGCGAAGCAGCAGCCGGCAGCAGCTGTTTGCGCCGGCAGCGATGCAACGCGAACCACCGAGGTTGCCAGGGTCTGCTCAAGCGACTACTTCACCGTCTTCACAAACCAAGACCTGATTGGCACTGAGCTGGGTGGTGTTTTGAAGAACCTGATTGCCGTGGCGATTGGAATCGTGAACGGTCTGGGCTATGGACAGAACACCAAGGCCTCGATCATGACCCGGGGACTCAGTGAGATAACCGCATTTGCGATGGCTCATGGGGCTAGGCGACGAACGATGTTTGGCCTAGCTGGGCTGGGTGATCTAATCGCGACCTCAGAGTCCTCACTCTCACGTAACTTTAGAGCCGGGGAGATGCTGGGCAAGGGCTATTCAAAGCTTGAGGTAATGCGCAGGATGAAGCAAACGGCGGAGGGGTTGAGTTCGGTGGAGCCAGTTCTGGAAATTGCTCAGCGGCTTGAAATTGACATGCCGATTGTGACCCAGGTGAAAGATGTCCTTGAGGGCAAGATGAACCCAAAGGAGTTTGGCAGGCAGCTAAATCTCGCAGACGACGTGGAGATGGAGTTTTGATGCATAAAGTTGCACTGCTTTACGGAGGAGAATCTGAGGAGCACTCGGTTTCCTGCGTCTCCGCGGTTGGCGTCAGGCGCGCAATTGACGAAGATCGCTATGAGGTCATCGAAGTTGGAATCACCAAAAGTGGAAAGTTTGTGCTCAGCCCAATTGACCCTGAGTGGCAGCTTGGTGTTGCTCCAGAGGTGCCGGAAGATGCTCCGGAACTGATTTGGCCAGTTGGTGGCGGTGAACTTCGGTTAGCTTCTGGCATTTCGCTAGGCAAAATCGACATCGCTTTTCCCGTTTTGCATGGACCCAACGGTGAGGACGGATCGATTCAAGGCCTAATGCAGCTGTGCCACATTCCATATGTTGGCAACGGTGTTATGGCATCGGCGCTCGCGATGGATAAGGCTCGAGCCAAGGCGGTCTTAAGTGATGCCGGTTTGCGGGTGGCCAAGGACGTGAGAATAACTCGCGCCAACTACATGGAGAACCCGGAGATGGCAATAGCGAGGGCCAGTCAGATGCTCGCACCGGATTGCTTTGTGAAGCCTGCAAGATCCGGCTCCTCAGTCGGAGTGAGCTTGGTGAAGAGTGAGGATCAGCTAAAACCGGCCATCGAATTGGCTCTGAGTTACGACCAGATGTGCCTTGTTGAAGAGCGAATCCATGGCCGTGAGGTTGAGTGCGCTGTGCTGGAGAAAAAGACCGGCGAAATTGTCGTTTCAAAAGCTGGTGAGATAGTGGTGAGCGGTCGTGAATTTTACGACTATGAGGCAAAATACCTTGACGGTGGTGCAGAGCTGCTAGTCCCAACAAGCGTCTCTGATCAAGACCTCTCTGAAATGCAGGAACTTGCAATCAAAGCCTTTGAAGCATTGGGTTGCCAGGGATTGGCTCGAACCGACTTCTTTTTGACTGAAACCGGGTTCGTGATTACCGAGGTCAACACGATGCCGGGCTTCACACCCATTTCGATGTATCCCGCACTCTGGCAGGCCTCTGGTATTTCTTATCCAACATTGATTGAGCAGCTGATTCAAACCGGCCTTAGCTTTGGATCAAATCCTCGCTAGTTTGCAAGCTCGGTGCAAAATGCGCTGGCGGGTAATTTACTGACCGCTTGCGCTAGCGAATCCAATGCTGAGATCCCGCTAGCTCGCTCCGAGTCCACAATCACCTCGACCGCTGGGCTGCGCCCAAAACTCACAAATCTAAAATTTGGTGCGTCGGAATCATCTACCAGCCAGTCAACGTTGCTTGCGCTGACGCAGGGAAGTGTGGAGGCAAATACGGGTTCAAGCCCACAGCGCACCAAAACAGCTGCAGGGTCACCATAGGCGGTGGTTGCCTGCGCATTGGTCCAGCGCTGATCCAACTGACCAATTCGATCGGGGTAGCGAACCGAGACCTCCGCACACAGCGGGTCATTAGCACCATCGGCTGCTTCAATGTTCACCGTTGCAGCGCAGCCGGTGAGTAAAAACAAAACTGGAATCAAGGTCAATTTACGCATCTGTTTAAGGCTAGCGTTGTGAGGTGGAATATTCAGGCCCAACCATCTTTGAGCTCGGTGAGAATCAAGCGCTCAAAAAAGCGGTTGCGCACTTTAGAAAAGTTGAGAGCACCTTGGTCGGCTCTGGTGATGATGCAGCGGTCATCAAGCTTCAGGACCCAAGATTTGTGGTGACCACGGACACCATGGTTCAAGATCACGATTTCAAAACTGAATATTCAAGTGGTTATGACCTTGGCTTCAAGGCTGTGGCAACCAACATCTCAGATGTTGTCGCAATGGGAGCAAAACCAATCGCACTCACCGTTGCAATGGTGGTGACCCGCGATACGACTCAAGCCTGGCTGGAGGATTTTGCCAAAGGGCTGCAGTCCGCAATTGACGAGCTTTGCCCAACCACTGAGGTGGTAGGGGGAGACCTTGCAGCCGGCGAGCAAATCGTTATCGCAGTAGCTGCTCATGGCGAGCTAATTGCCGAGCCGCTATTGCGTTCTGGGGCAAAACCGGGGGACCAGGTGGCAGTTTGTGGCACGTTAGGCAAAGCAGCAGCCGGGTTAGATTTGCTACTGCATTCAGACAAGACCCTTGCGGCCAGCTACCCCGAGTTGGTGGAGGTGCAATTACGTCCTTCGCCACCGGTGGAATTGGCCCTGAGCGTTGCAGAAAACGCCAGCGCGATGATGGACATCTCCGACTCTTTGGCACTTGATGCCAATCGAATGGCCATTGCCTCAGCCGTTGCCATAAACCTGCACTCCAGCAAACTCTTTGGTTATCAAGCGGTTTTAGAACTCGCTGCGCAATCGATTAACTCTCGCGGTCTTGCGCAAGTGAGCGAAGTTGACTGGGTTCTATTTGGCGGCGAAGATCATTCTTTCTTGACCACTTTTCCTAAAGAGGTTGAGGTGCCAAGAGGATTTAAGGTCGTTGGAGAGGTGCTGTCCACTGATTCACCAATGGCGCTATTGGATTTGAAGCCCCTTGAAGCTCGAGGCTGGGATTCCGTAAGTTCCTAGGCGTGCAAATCTGCGTTTAGCTCAACGCCGACGCCATCTCTTGCAATCGCCTCAACAGAACCTGTGAGTGAGTTTCTCCTGAAAAGTATGCCGCTAAGTCCGCTAAGCTCACTTGCCTTCACGGTCTGAGTCTTGCCTTCAACAATCAGGGTCAGCTTGGTGCCAGCGGTTAGATACAGGCCTGCCTCGACAACGCAGTCATCTCCGAGTGAGATGCCAATGCCGGAGTTTGCTCCCAGCAGCGAGCGCTTGCCGATTGAGACCTTGTGTTTTCCGCCTCCAGAGAGTGTGCCCATGATTGAGGCGCCGCCTCCGATGTCAGACCCATCACCAACCACAACGCCCTGGGAGATTCTTCCCTCAACCATTGAGGCCCCCAAGGTGCCAGCGTTGAAGTTCACGAAACCCTCGTGCATCACCGTGGTGCCGGGAGCAAGGTGAGCACCCAGTCTGACGCGATTACCATCTGCGATGCGCACTTTCTTTGGCACCACGTAATCAATCAGTCTTGGAAACTTGTCAATTGAGTGGGCGATCACGCCAGCCGATCTGAGTTCAAAGGCTCTGGATTCAAACTCATCAAGTGCCATCACGCCCTTGTTGGTGAATGCGACTATCGGCAGGTTTGGAATCAGGCCATCAAGATTTAGCTGATTCGGTGCCACCAGCAAATGTGAAAGAAGGTGAAGTCTCAAGTACGCGTCCTGAGTCGAGGAAACCTCGGAGTCGAGTTCGATCTCGGTGCGAATTACCTCGGTTCGAACATTTCTCAGTTCATCAGGACCGGCTTTTTCATCAAGTTCTTTGGGGGGAAACCACTGCAGGTCTGACTTCGGAGCTGGTCCTAAGGCTGGATTTGGGTAGTAAACATCCAGCACAACACCATCAGCGGTTACCGTGGCAAGGCCGTGGCCCCAGGCTTTGTTGCTAATTTCCGTACTCACGCCCCCAAGAATACAGGTAGCCTTTTTTGCTATGGCAGCTTTCGATACCAGTGCATCACTGACCGAACTCACGATGGCGATTTGCGATATCGAATCAGTGTCGGGCAACGAGCAAGAGCTAGCCGATCGAATCGAGAAAACTCTGATGGCTTGCAAGCATCTGCAGGTCGAAAGAGATGGGAACGCAATCGTCGCAAGCACCAACCTTGGCCTGGATCGAGTATTGATTGCAGGCCACATCGACACCGTCCCAGTGGCAGAAAACCTGCCAACCCAGCTTCATCATTTTGAGCGCGAGCAGGTAATTTTTGGTCGCGGCACGGTCGACATGAAAGCCGGCATAGCCGTGATGTTGAAGCTTGCGGTCGAGCTAACCGAGCCAAAAGCAGATGTCACTTGGATCTTCTATGACAACGAAGAGGTCGACTCTGATTTGAATGGACTTGGCAGGCTGGCTCGAAACCGCCCCGAACTTCTCAAAGGTCAGTTTGCGGTGCTGTGTGAACCGACCAGTGCCATGGTTGAGGGCGGCTGCAATGGCACCATCCGCGTTGAGGTGAGGGCAAGAGGGAAAAAGGCGCACTCTGCAAGGCCATGGATGGGGGAGAATGCTATTCACGCCCTATTGCCTGCGCTACGGGCACTAAATGACTATCAACCAAGCACCGTCCACGTCGATGGCCTGGACTATAGAGAGAGCATCAATGCGGTGATGGCAAATGCCGGCATCGCCACCAATGTGATTCCAGATCTTGCGACCCTCATGGTCAACTATCGCTTTGCACCAGACAAGAGCGCCGCCGAGGCCGAAGCACTCTTGCGCGAGATGTTTCAGGGTTTTGAGCTCGAGGTGGTGGATGCTGCAGAGGGTGCGAGGCCTGGGTTAGAAATCGAAGTTGCCAAGTCGTTCATTCAAGCCACCGGGTCAAATGTGAACCCTAAGTATGGCTGGACCGATGTCGCTAGGTTCTCAGCCCTTGGGATCCCGGCGGTGAATTATGGCCCTGGAGACCCATCACTTGCGCACGCAGACAATGAAAATGTCCCGGTTGGTCACATTCACGACTGCTTCTCAGGCCTCAGGGGCTGGCTCTCGAGCTAATTGGGTTGGCTATTGCCCGAGATTTCTGGAATAATTGAGCTTTGCCCGAAAATTCTAGGAGTCAACACTCATGGCAGCTATGAAGCCTCGCACCGGTGATGGACCAATGGAGGCAGAGCGCGAACCCCGTGGCCTTATCGTTCTTCGTGTTCCTCTAGAGGGTGGCGGTCGCTTGGTGGTCTCGGTGAACGAGACCGAAGCCAAGGAGCTCCACAAAGTCCTAGAGGGCGTTATCAAGAAGTAACTAGTCGGTTTTTACCACTAGCAGCAATCCATCTCCAACCAGTGACAGTGATGCCACGAAGCCTTCGCTGTCTTCAAAGTTTCTAATTGCCTGCCTGAAGGCGGCAGTTTCGTCATCTCGCAGGGCGGGGTTTGGAACCCTGTCTCTCCATAGTGCGTGTGAGATGACAATCGCTCCGCCTGGCTTAGCCAGCGAAACCGCGGATCCGAGCATCGATTCCAGATCCGCTGGATCTGCATCCAAAAACACCAGGTCGTATGCAGACTCGGCCATGTTGCCCATGACGGCTGAACCCTTGCCTGCAATCACCCTGATTCGAGAGGGGGTAATGCCGGCGGCTCTGAAGTTCTCTCTTGCTACGTTCTGATATTCCGGTTCATCATCGATTGTGGTCAGGATGCTGTCACTACTTGCAGACAGCAGCCATAGTCCAGAGACACCAGCCCCGGTGCCGACCTCCACGATGGATTTGGCTTTAGCCAGCCTTGCCAAAAGCGCCAACTGGTTCCCGGTGGCGGGGGTGATTGCCTCAACCCCGAGTTCCTCGGCACTTCTGCGAGCAGCCTGAATGTGCCCGGGTTCGCTCACATAATCTTCGGCGTATTTCCAGCTTGAAATTTTGTCTATCATCTTGACTCAAAGCTTAGGTCTGCCGCCAGCGAAACAGCTGCATTCAAACGAGCTAAACTCTCTAACATGTTTGGTCTTAGCGCAGAGAAACTCCTGATTCTTGCGCTGCTCGCCGTTTTGATTCTTGGACCAGAGCGTCTTCCCTACTATGCAAAACAACTTGGCGAGTGGGTGCGCAAGGGTAAGCGCATGATTGACAATGCGCAGGTTCAGCTCAAATCAGAGCTCGGAGATGATTTCCAAGACGTGGATTGGAAGAAGTTAGATCCAAGGCAATACGATCCGAGGCGAATTGTTCGTGAGGCGCTGCTGGAAGAGAAGCGAAACCCGAACGCAGCTGAAAAATTGAACCGAGCCAAGCCTCCGCAGAAGCCACTGGAGCTTGGGGAGACTCCACCTTTCGATATGGAAGCGACCTAAAGCTTCCCCATCAATCTGGCAAGCTTTGTCATCAGTGGCGCCATCTTTCGGTATTGCTTGGCCCTAGTTGGTAGCCCAATCGGAGAATCGTTCGCGACTCCAATGGTTCTAGATTCGGTGAATCGCAAAAGACCATTAACTCCAGAGCGTCGACCCATTCCAGATTGCTTCATGCCACCCATTGGCGCAGCCATCGATGCCATGGAGGCTCTGTAGCCCTCATTGACATTTACCGAACCGGCCATCAGGCGAGACGCAATCTCAATTCCCTGCTTGCGGTTTCCAAATACCGCGGCATTTAGCCCAAACTCGGTGGCGTTGGCGAGTTCGACCGCTTCGTCGAGTGAGTTATAGCCCACCAGGGCAATCACGGGACCAAAGACTTCTTTATGCAGAATCTCCGCACCTTGCGGGATATCGCTCAGCACAGTCGGTGCATAGAAGTTGGGGCCAATTTCAGCTAGCACTTTTCCGCCGGTCACCAATCGGGCGCCCTCGATAACTGCTCGCTCAACAAAGGTGCTAACCCGCTCGAGCTGGTTGGAGGAAGATAGCGCCCCTAGGTCAAAATCAAACTCATTTGAGGAGCCCAGGGTTAGCGTCTCAACCCTGCGCTTGAGAATCTGCTCAAACTCTGGAAGAGCATGGTTTGGGACATAGAGCCGCTCGATCGAAACGCAGAGCTGACCCGAGTTCCCAAATGCTCCTCCGATGGCAGCCTCGGCTGCCTTTTCTAGATCTGCACCGGGAAGAATGATCATTGGGTTCTTGCCACCCAATTCAAGTGAGTAGCCAATCAACCTGCTCGCTGCTCGCTGCGCCACTAGCTTGCCGGTTGGGGTCGAGCCAGTGAATGCAACATAGTCTGCATTGTCTGTGACCGCGTTTCCAACCTCAGCTGGCTCACCGTGAACTACGGTCCAAACCTCCGCTGGCACTCCGGCACTAACGGCTATTTCGCGGGCCAGTTGGACCGTTAGGGCAGTCTGGTTGTCGGCTTTTTGAACCACCGCATTCCCAGCCATCAGCGCCGGAATGACATCCATCATTGTTAGAGCAAGTGGATAGTTCCACGGCGTGATAATGCCCACCACACCGACCGGAGCCGGCTCTACATAGGCTGAAAGGAGAAACGGGACCCCCGCTTTTACCTTTTTGCGACGCATGGTTTTTGGAGTGATCTTGGCGTAGTAGGCAATAGCGCCCAGTGCTCCGGTGACCTCTTCAAAGGCGTGCGCACGACTCTTGCCAGTCTCACGCTGCAGGATGTCCATCAGCTCTTCCTGCTTCTGAATCAGCTCATCGGCAATTCGACTGGCAATCCTTGCCCGCTCCTTGGGACTGGCCTTACCCCAGCCAACTTGAGCTTTTGAAGCTTCCAAGAAGCGCAGTGCGACATCTGTAGCAGAGTGTGATTCGATTTCGTGAAGCTTGGATCCGGTTAGTGGATCGATTACGTCAATGGTTGCCATGGAGTTATTAACTCACATTCAGCGGCAAAGATTTCCCTGCCAAGCCCCTTGGGGTGGCAACCAGTTGTTTTGCGATGCGAATAATTTCTTGGCTCGCGGGGTCATTCGGGTTCGAGATCACCACGGGAACTCCTTTGTCTGCCTCTGACCTGAGCTGCGCGCTCAAAGGGAGTTGGCCCAAAAGCGAAACAGGACTTCCGGAGAGTTCGCTGAGCCTATCGGCAACTGCTTGCCCACCGCCCTCGCCAAAGATCAGCTCGCGACCAGTTGCGGTCTCTAGGTAGCTCATGTTTTCGATTACGCCAAGGATTTCTTGACCTGTTTGCAGCCCAATCGCACCGGAGCGCTCTGCGACACTAGCGGCGCTGTGTTGCGGGGTTGTCACCACAATCGATTTGGCATTCGGTAACAGTTGACCCAGGCTGATCGCAACATCGCCTGTTCCTGGTGGTAGATCAACCAGCAGAAAGTCCAAGTCTCCCCAGTAGACATCGGTCAGAAACTGCTCTACGGCTCTATGGAGCATTGGACCGCGCCAGGCAACGGGCTTGTTGTCTGCGACAAAAAAGCCAATCGAAATGACCCTCACATCGTGCGCAATTGGAGGCAGCATCAACTCGTCAACTCGAGTTGGCCCGGTAGTGATGGAAAGTAATCCAGGTATTGAATAGCCGAAAATATCGGCGTCAATCAGGCCAACCTTTTGTCCTTCGCTTGCCAGCGCAACTGCAAGGTTTGCGGTGAGGGTTGATTTCCCGACCCCACCCTTGCCGCTACCAACGAAGATCACCCTTGTGAGGTTTCCAGGTTGAACGAAGGGGTTGTGTCTGATTGGGCGGTTTCCACGCAGCTTAGCTTTGAGATCATCGCGCTCTTGATTGCTCATTGTTGTCATCTCAAGCTCGACGTGATTGAAATGTTCTTCTAGAGCGTTTCGAACATCGCGCTCGATGCTTTGAGCCGCAGGACAGCCAACGATGGTGAGTTTGACCTGAGCCTTTATTGAATCGCCGTTCACAGCAATCTCACCAACCATGCCAAGCTCCGTGATCGGCTGACGAAGCTCAGGATCGATTACTGCGCTAAGGGCTTTTAGGGCGATCTCGCTCATTTAGATTTCTTGGCGGTCTGTTTATTCTTTTGGCGAAGCTCCTGCAGAATCTCCTCCAAAACCCCTTGAATCTCATCCCTGACAAATTCCTTGGTCGCGACCTCTTCGATGGCAAGCCTGAGAGCCGCTACCTCACGAGCGAGATACTCGGTGTCAGCGAGGTTACGCTCAGAACGCTGGCGATCCTGTTCAAATTTGACTCTGTCCCTATCGTCCTGCCGGTTCTGGGCAAGCAGAATTAGAGGCGCTGCATAGGAGGCTTGCAAAGACAGAATCAGTGTTAGGAGCGTGAAGTTCAATGCCCTGGGGTCGAATTGACCCCCCAGAGGCGCAAGGGTGTTCCAGGTGATCCACACCGCCACGAAGATGGTCATTGCGATCAGGAAGGCGCCGGTTCCCATGGCTCTAGCAAAGCGCTCGGAAATGCGACCCACAGTCTCTTGAGAGACGTGCGGAACCTTGAACATTGGGCGGCGAACCAGTGGGCGCTCTAGCTCTGATTGGTTTCTAGCCATCAGGCATCCTCCTCACTCCGCCAATCATCTGGCAGCAGGTGATCAAGCACGTCATCAACGGTGACGGCACCAATCAAATGGTTCTCACCATCAACCACCGGCAGGGCAACCAGGTCATAGCTGGCAAGGTCGCGGTGGATTTGAGAAATCGAAGTATCGGGGCTAATTGCCTCCAACTCGGTGTCAATCAGCGAGCTGAGTCGCTCATGCGGGGGATAGCGCAATAGCTTTTGGAAGTAGACAACCCCAAGGTACTTACCGGTAGGTGGCTCGTAGGGCGGGAGCGTGACAAAAATCTGTGCCGCAAGAACCGGCTCAACCTCTTTTCGGCGAATCAGCGCCATCGCTTCGGCAACGGTGGTGTCAGCGGCGCAAACAATCGGCTCGGGCGTCATCATTCCACCTGCGGTATACGGTTCATACTGCAACAGTGCGCGAATATCCTCAGCCTCTTCGTCGTCCATCAGCTCCAAGAGAGCTTCGGCACGTTCTGAAGAAAGGTTGGCCATCAGGTCAGCGGCATCATCTGGTCCCATTAGATCGAGCACCTCGGCTGCTCTCTCATCGTCAAGCTCGTTGATGATCTCTAGCTGCTCTTCCTCTGGGAGTTCCTCCAAAAGATCTGCTAGCCGCTCGTCGTTCAAATTGCCAGCAAGGGCTAGCATGCGCTCCTCGGGAAGATCCAGCACCGCAGTTGCAAGGTCTGCTGGGCGAAGATCGGCAACCGTGGAGAGCAGTTGCTGAGCATCCTGTTCGCTTGGATCCTGCTGGTCTTCAGAAACTTCATTCCAGGAGACAAACTCGGTCGCGCCTTTGGAGAAAGGCAGCGCTGAGGTCTTGGGCTTTCTGACAAACAGCTCTGCCAGCACCCATTCTCCGCGCTTTGATTTCTCGATCGCGAAGTCCTCGATGGTTGCGTGGATACCAGATGAAATCAGAGTGACCTTGCGTCCGAGCATTTCGGCAATGGCTCTGGTTTCCTGACCTTTTTGGCTGAAGCGCCGAAGGTCAATCAGGCCGTTTGTGATTAGTTGTCCAGGGGCGATGGCGGTGACTCTTGCAACTGGTAGAAAGACTCTTCTGCGGCCCGAAATCTCGATAACAAAGCCAATGGCGCGCGGTGGCAGAGTCTTGCGATAGGTCATTAGGACATCGATGACTTTTCCAACTCGGTCCCCGGCGGGGTCGAAAACGCCACAGCCAGCCAATCTGGCTACGAAGACTCTGGTTGCGCTCACAGAGATAACCCTAATTGGCAAAGGTTAATTCGTGGAACAATGCTTGCATGAGCGAGCTAGGCAATTCGGGGCGCAAGAAGGTATTGGGCCCCTCAATACCTCGCGGTCACACCGTTGGGGAGTTCAGCAATTACCAGGAAGCCAGTGCAATGGTCACTCGGCTGGTGCAGGGAGATTTTCCGGCTGCAAAGATTTCGATTGTCGGCCATGACCCGGTAATCGTGGAGAACATCAGGTCGAAGCTTGGCTATGGCCGCATCGCGATGTCGGGTGCACTGACTGGTTTCTGGCTCGGGTTGATTTTTGCTCTGCTGCTTGGAATTGGCTTCACGACCAGCCCCGATGGTGAAGTCAGCTATCAGCCGCAAACCTTTGCAGCAGCTTTGATTGTGGCTGCGGGAGTTGGCATGCTGATCAACATTTTGCGATTTACTTTTGCCAAGACCAAGCGCACCTACTTGAGCACTCAGATGCCGGTTGCCTCACGTTATGTCGTGATCGTTCCGGCCGATGAGGTGGCGCTAGCCAACAAGGCTCTCAGCGCTGGGGCCTCAGAGTAGGTTTTTGAGCCAGGCTTCAACGGCCTCTGGCTCCCTGGGTAGTGCTCCGGAGAGGTTTTCCACCCCATCTTTTGTAACCAGCACATCGTCTTCGATTCTGACGCCGATGCCGCGATAAGCCTCAGGCACCATTAGGTCGTCTTTGTGGAAGTAGAGACCGGGTTCGATGGTGAAAACCATGCCCTCTTTGAGGATGCCGTCTTGATACATCTCGCGTCTAGCCTGGGCGCAGTCATGCACATCTAACCCAAGATGATGGCTGGTGCCGTGGACCATGAACCTACGGTGGTGTTGATTCTCGGCCTTGAGCGCCTCTTCGGCGCTCACGGGAATGAGCCCCAGCTCCGCAACCTTTTTGGCAATGACCTCCATGGCCGCGTTGTGAACATCGCGGAACTTTACCCCGGGTTTCGCAGCAGCGAAGGCAGCGTCCGCCGCCTCCAGAACCGCTTGGTAAACGAACAGCTGCTCTTTGGAAAACTTGCCATTCACGGGCAGTGTTCTGGTGATGTCGGCGGTGTAGAGCGAATCAACCTCGACACCTGCGTCAACCAGAATGAGATCGCCTGCCTTGACTGGCCCATCATTTTTTGTCCAGTGCAGAATGCAGGCATTTGGGCCTGAGGCTGCGATCGTTTCATATCCAAGATCGTTGCCTTCGAGTCTGGCTCGCGAGAAAAAAGCTCCCTCAACCACTCGCTCACCCCTGGGGTGAGTGCTTGCTCGCTTTAGATTCCGAGCTATGTCTTCAAATCCTAGAATGCTGGTCGCAACCGCCTTGCGCATTTCTGAGATTTCGAAATCGTCTTTCACAAATCGCATCTCTGAGAGAAAAACGCGAAGCTTGGTGGATTTTTCGGTGAGCACCTTGCCAAAGCGCTCCCGGTGTTTCGGTAGCTTGCTTAGGTCCTCAGTTTTGATTCCAAGTGAGGCCTCAATCTCTTCCAGGGTTGGACGCTGTCCAACCCAGAATTCTCCGATCGCTGGGTTTGCAAAAAACTCATCGCTGTCTTTGCCGGCTGTGGGAAGCAGATACAGGGTGGATTTTGGAGACTTTGTTCTTGCGTCAATCACCAGGACTGAACCAGGCACCGTCTCACTGCCCCAGCCGGTGAGGTGAGTAAACGCGGTTGAAGGGCGATAGCGATAATCGGTGTCGTTAGATCTGACTTTTGGCAATCCGGCTTCGATAAGCAGAACTTGACCCCGGAAAGCTTGTGCAACCAAATCTCTTCGAGCCATGGCATAGGGTGCAACCTCCGACTCAACGGGGAGGGGCTTTGCAGATTGTGCCCACTCGCTAGCTATGAACTTGAGAAATTGCTTGGAGTGAGGTGTGCGGGATCGGTTGGTTGCATTCTTCTTTTTCGCCATGGGACTATTCTGCTCCTGTGATCGACTTACATGCACACTCAACCAAATCTGATGGCAAGGACACTCCCACAGAGCTAGTCGCCAATGCCAAACAAGCTGGCATCAGTGTCTTGGCAATTACCGATCACGACACCACTGCGGGCTGGGATGAGGCGCTTACAGCCGCCCGCTCACACGGAATCGGATTGATACCGGGGATCGAGGTTTCTACCAGGCAGCTACTGGGTAATGGTAGAAGAATCAGCGTCCACATGCTTGCCTACCTGCCAGATCCAAACAATGAAGCGCTAGTTTTTGAGCTCGAGAAAACCAGAAGCTCAAGAGTCCTCAGGGCTCAGCGCATGGTGGAGCTTTTGGCGAAGGATTACCCGATCAGCTGGGAGAAGGTTCAGCAAGAGCTGGAACCGGGGGCGACAATTGGTCGCCCGGCGATTGCCGATGCGCTCGTCAGCGCTGGGGTTGTTCCCACCAGATCCGATGCTTTCACATCAATCTTGCATCGCAGCTCGAAGTACTACGTATCCGATCACTCGCTTGACACTCTCACGGCAATCAAGCTGATCCGCGAGGCTGGGGGAGTGTCGGTGATTGCCCACCCTCTAATTGATTTCCCTGCAGGCGCATCGATTCAAGATCTACCCAATGAGTACTTTGAAGAACTGATTGCAGCTGGTCTAGACGGAATCGAGGTGAACCATCGCTCGGTGCCGGCCTTGGCAAAACAGTGGCTAGAGGACCTCGCGTTGAGGCACAACCTGATTGTCACGGGTTCTAGCGATTACCACGGCCTAACCGGCAAGGACAATCGTTTGGGGGAGAACCAAACTAGCCCCCAGATGCTACAGCGAATCGTTGATCAAGCCTCAGGCTTCGAGGCGTTTTTGTAGTTTCGGTTGCGTTGACGCTGGCGGCGCTCGCGAGCTGGAGCCGACTGAGAGTCTTCTCTGGGCTTAGCTGAACGGTTTTGGGTGGGCGCTTTTGCTTTGACTGGCTCGGCAACTTTTCTCGAGAGTCTTCCCTTGATGCCCTCGGGGATTTTCAGGTCTGCAAGGAAGTGCTTTGAGCTCGAGTAGGTCTCCACCGGTTCGGGGATTCCTAAATCAAGTTCACGGTTGATGTGGACCCAGCGTGCCATGTCCTCCCAGTCCACAAACGTGACCGCTACTCCTAGCTTTCCGGCTCTTCCGGTGCGGCCGATGCGGTGCAGGTAGGCCTTCTCATCCTCTGGGACTGAATAGTTGATGACGTGGGTGACATCATCAACGTCGATTCCTCGGGCGGCAACCTCAGTTGCAACCAGAATCTCTTTTTTACCCTCTCGGAAGGCAACCATTGAGCGCTCTCTCGCCTCTTGGGACATGTCACCATGAAGCGGTGCGGCTTTGAAGCCACGATCCATGAGCTCCTCGGCAACCTTTGCGCTAGCGCGCTTGGTCCTGACGAAGATTACAGTCTTGCCTCGTCCTTCAGCCTGAAGGATTCGTCCGACAATCTCGTCTTTGTCTAGCGAGTGTGCACGATATACAAACTGCTTGATGTCAGCTTTGGTCTTGCCCTCATCAGGGTCTGAGACTCTGATGTGGATTGGCTTGTTTTGATACCTTCTGGCCAGATTTAGAATCTGAGCAGGCATTGTTGCCGAGAACAGCATGGTCTGACGCTCTTGTGGAGTCAGCGAAAATAACTTTTCAACGTCTGGCAAAAAGCCCAGATCCAGCATTTCATCGGCCTCGTCCAAAACCATGAACTTGACCTTGGAGAGGTCCATGAGCTTCTGCTTGGCAAGATCCAACAAGCGGCCCGGGGTTCCAACAACAATTTGGGCACCGGCCTTCAGGGCTGCTATCTGACCCTCATACGCCTTGCCGCCGTAGATTGCGACAACCGCGCAGTCGCGGTTGGATGTGGCAAGAACTAAGTCTTCAGAAACCTGAAGTGCTAGCTCTCTCGTGGGCACTACAACCAGGCCCTGCACATAGGGCGGTGGGTTCTTGCCCAGTGATTGAATCAGTGGCAGTCCAAAACCCAGGGTCTTACCGGTACCCGTCTTGGCTTGACCGATCACGTCAGAACCGGATAGCGCTACCGGAATGGCTTCTTGCTGAATTGGGAATGGTTCTGTAATGCCTCTGGAATTTAGGGCCTCAAGAATGTCGTCATCTATGCCCAGTGAAGTAAAACTCAAAAAATCTCTCCGTAATGTTTGCAAGCAGCTTTCTTAGTGCGTTGCTTGCCTTAGTTATAAGCTTGGCGGGTGCTGGATTGGTTTCGAAGAATACGCAAGGTGTCGAGGAAGCTTTCGCTTCCCTCCCGGGAATCCGGTAGCGGCCGTAGCCAAGTCCAGTTGAACCTTTCAAAGCTTACCCCACCACCAACCATCTACCTCTCACACTTCGCTCAGGTACAAATCACGATTGCCGATCTGATGCAGGATGACTCCCTGAATGCTCCAGCTCCGGAGATTCGAGAGCGCCAGTTGGAAATCTCCAAGAAGTACAAGCAGCGTGCGCAAGAGATTGAGTCGCTGATCGTGAAAGCTGGAAACAGCGAAATGGATTTGCAAGCCGAGATTCGCGATCGGCTTGACCTTTTGATTCAGCGCACCGAAGGCCTTGGTTGGCATGAGGATCTCATGCGTATCTTCATAGTCTTTGGCATCTTGGAGGATTCGCTTCACAAAGTTTCCAAGGGTCTGACCCCTGCAAAGCGAATCAAAATTGAGAGCCTGATGCTGGATCGGTCCTTGGAAGAGTTTTGCCAACAAGAACTATCCAAGGCAATTGCTCAGAACCCTGAAATCAGTGGCAGATTGGCGATGTTTGGCCGAATGGTGGTTGCAGACGCGCTCTTGGAGGTTCGGGACTCGGTGGTCCTCGATGACATCATGGCTGAGGTCGTAGCCGAGGATTCAACCGAGCTCGCTCGTCAGCAATTCAAGGTCCTCGAGCCCTTCACTTCAGAATTGATTTCGGAGCACACCCTAAGGATGGATCGACTAGGCCTTACCGCGTAGTCGAATTGCTTCGAGCTCTTTGGCTTCTAGCTTTTGGCGCGTGGTGTGCAGGTAGTTCGCTCCGAACCAGCTAGCTGCTGGCATGGCTAACATCACGATCAACCAAATCCAAGCTTCCTGGTAGTTCATTCCAACCCAGGTCAGCACAATCCACAGCACAGAACCCGCAGCTAGGGCTATTGAGAACGGAACAAACTTTCCGTAGAAATCAGATTTTGGAAGCACAAAGGGAGCGACCAGCGAAAGCAGGATCGCATAAACAACGACTACGGCAATTTCCATTAGGAGATGAACCCCACTCTGCGACTTTGATCAACGCCAATTTCGACATAGGCAATTGAGGTCGTTGGAATCAACATCGTTTTACCCTTGTCGTCACTGAGCTCAACCAGTGGAGCGCTCTTCGCTATGGCATCTCCGATCTTGTCGGTCAACTCTTTAGCGCTTAGTGAAGACTCAAAGCTAAGGTCTCTTCCGTTTTCTCTGATGCCGATGCGTACTTCCATGACTCTCCTTGATATGGCTTCTAGGTTACGACATAAAAAATGTCCTGCCAGGTGCGTAGATTAATGAAATGGCAAAAATCGCTTTCGGCGGAACCGAATTGGATACATCGGTCAGTTCGGTGATTTTGGGTTCACCCGGCTCAGGAAAGACAAACCTCTTGCTTGCTTTGGTTTCGGAACTCGAGGCTGGCGGAGCAAAAGCCGATGAGATCCTGGTGCTCACCCCATCAAGGCTTGCCGCTAACTTTCTTCGCGATGGAATCGGTGCGCGCTCGCAACTAGCAGCGGCAGCACCGCGAACTCGGTCTATTTCTTCGTTCGCGTTTTCGGTTCTGAATAACGAAAACCCTGAACTGAAGTTGCTGTCAGGTGCGTCCCAGCAGGCGCTCGTGGCAAGCCTGGTAGAGGCAGCGGTAGCTAAGAGGCAGAACCTTGGTTGGGGTATTGATGCGACCACCTGCAAGCTGCTGGGTTTTCAGGCGGAGGTTAGAGATCTAATTTCGGTGGTGATAGAAAACCAGCTAGCAGTCGAAGATTTAGAGAGGCTGCAGCTTGACTTTCCAAAATCAAGACTTCAGGTGGCAATTGATTTATTGCCCGAATATCGGGATCGCCTCAAAGAGCAAAATGCCTTGGATCCATCCGAACTCTTGGTTCAAGCTATAGCTGCGCTAGGAGATATTCCTCTGCCAAAGTACCTCCTGGTTGACGATGCTCAAGACCTATCACCCGCTGGATTGAGACTTATCAAGAAACTGTCTGAAGCAGCAACCAGCTTTGTGTTTGGCGATCCAGATGCCGCAGTTCTTGGGTTTCGGTCAGGTGCCAAGTCCTTCGTTGCGGACTTTGCTGGTTTTTCAAAGCACTCATTGGATCCTGGCGCACTCTCGCCTAAAAAGCTCTATCTGTTGCAACAGGTCGCGGCTCGAATCCCAACTTCGCTCGCGATTGAGCACAGGCCAAAGGGTCACGCCAACGAGCAAATTGAAGCCGAACTCTTCGACAATCAGTCGGCTGAAGCCGACTGGCTCGCTGCTCAATTGCGAAAAGCCAAACTGATAGATGAAATCAGCTGGGACCAGATGGCAGTTATTGCCAGAACTCGCACCCAGCTTGATCAGTTAGCGACCGATCTAAGCGCCAGAAGTGTCCCGGTGAGAATCATTGGAGTGCAGTCGGCGCTTAGGGACAAGCCGCTGCCCAGGGCAGTCTTGGATTTTGGTGTCTTGGTTTATGGGCTTGACTCTGAGCTGGATCATGAAGAGCTGCTCGCTTGCGCTTTGGTGGGACTAGATTCACTGGGGGTCAGAAGGTTGCTGCGAGATCTAAGTCAGCTTCCTGAGAATCAAGGGCACTCGCGTTCGATGATTATCAAGGACCTGTTCTCAGAACCCCTAGAGCCACTGAGCTTCGAGATCAAAGCTGTAAATCGTCTTACCCAAGCCAGGCTGAGCATTGGCAATCTTGGGGATATCTCCGCTTACCAATTTGTCAGCCTGGCCTCAGAGCTTGTGAATCTTGAGAGGCTGCAGACGCTTTCGAAATCACGCAGCTCGATAGCACAGGCTGCCGGCCGAGACCTCGACGCACTCTTGGAGTTATTTGCGGCAGCCCAGCGCTTTGACCTTCGGGAATCGGGTACAGCTGCAGAGTTTGTGCGCCACCAACTCGAGCTTGCAATCCCAGAGGACTCGCTAGCCCCAATAGGCCTTAGGCCTGCGGTGACGCTCGCTACCAGCGCTCAATTGGCTGGAAGTAGTTTTGAAGTTGTCGCATTGCCAAGGCTGCAAGAGGGTATCTGGCCAAACCTAAAGCCGAGAAACTCACTGCTGGGTGCCGCGAGTCTGCAGAGTTATCTGCTGGGGAGATCGGCCTCTCCCGAGGTTCCAGCTGGAAATGAGCTTGCAGACGAATTGCGTGCTTTTTATAAGGCCGTCGGCTCTCACAAAGCCAAGCTCCTACTCTCGGCCATGAGTGCTCAAGAAGAGCAACCATCCCAGTTTTTCACGATGTTTTCCATCGCTCACAATAAAAACGAGCAGCAAATTGATTTTGACATCCGTCGTCAGGTCGGGCGCCTCAGAGCAAAGGCTCTCTTGAGTGACCCAGAGGCGATCGCCACCCTGGCCGCGCTGAGCTTGGCGGGGGTGCCCGGGGCCCACCCGAGAAACTGGCAGGGCCTGCAGCAGATTTCAAGCACTGCACCCGTTGTCACTAGTGAGGAGGCACTTCGACTGAGTGCCTCCAAGTTAGAGGCCTTTGAAAAGTGTCCGTTGCACTGGTTTATTGGCATGTTCGGAGGGCAAGCATCAAGTTTCCAAGCCTCGCTTGGCACCTTGTTGCACGCGGCACTAGAGGCAACCAGTCAGGGAATCCAGCTGGATGACTTCGTGAAGTCAAACTGGCACACACTGGAATTCGAATCGAAATGGCAAGAGCTCGCGCAGCTTAGAAAGAGCGCCAAAATGATTGCTCTCATCACTCAGTATCTCGAGCAAGCCAACGAGCTGGTCCATGCTGAGAAGCCTTTTGAATTGCAGATTGGGAATCTAACTGTTGCTGGGAAAATTGATCGAGTTGAGAGCGGGCCTGATGGGTTGCTGGTTGTGGACCTCAAGACCGGGAAAACCCCCACTCAGGCTGAAGTTGCAAAGAATCGACAGCTCGCGCTCTATCAACTTGCACTGAGCACCGAGGGTGAGAACGTCGCAGGGGCAAGAATTGTTTCGGTTGGATCCGATTCTCTAAAAGTTTTAGCGCAGCCAGCGCTGCAAGACGCTGAATTGGCGCAACTGAATGAGCTACTGCAAAGAGCTAGCAATGAGATTGGCTCAGATCAGTTTGCGGCAAGCATCTCCTCACACTGTGCCGAGGATGGCAACTGCCAGCTTTTATTGGCTAAGGCGGTTCAATTTGGCTAATTTCAGTGCTCAGCAGATATTTAGCGTGGTGTCAAAGTTCGAATTGACATCCGAGCAACAGGCGGCCATCGAGCATCAAGACGGCTCTGCACTTGTCGTTGCCGGAGCGGGCAGCGGCAAGACTGAGCTGATGTCGATTAGGGCGATGTATTTGGTTGCAAATCAGCTGGCCAGACCCGACCAAATACTCGGCCTCACGTTCACCAGAAAGGCCGCATCAGAGTTGGCAATTCGTATTTCGAATGGCCTTTTCGCGCTGCGTGAATCAAAGTACTGGCCAAATCAGCTGGGTGACGAGTTCCAGCCCCCAAAAGTTGCCACATACAACTCATTTGGAAATGAGATTTTTAGGACGCTTGCGCTTCAGATTGGTTATGAGGCTGATGCCACTCTGATTACCGAGGCGGCCTCCGTTGCATTGGTAAAAGAGCTTCTAAAAACAGTTGATCTCAATGAATTTCAGGCACTTGGGGAGTACGACAAAACCGAGTCTCACCTGGTATCTCTTATCCTCTCCGCCGCCGCCGCGCTCACCGACAACCTAGTGAGCGCCGATGAAGCAACCGCGAAGTTTGAGAACTTTGCCGACTTGGCGACATCACTGCCACAGAAGCTAGATGGCAAGGCTGAACTCCTTGGCTATACCCGCGGCTACATTGCTCAAGCGGAACAAAACAAACTCGTGTTCGAGTTGGCGGGCGAGTATCAAAGGCTGAAGGCCTCTCGTAATCTGGTGGATTTTTCTGACCAGGTGGCGCTGGCCTATCAGGGGATTCAGCGACAACAGCTGGAGCTGGATTTCTCCCACGTCATGCTGGATGAGTATCAAGACACCTCTTCGATACAAACCATGTTGCTGGCAAAGCTCTTTGGAGCGGCCAACGTGATGGCGGTGGGGGACCCAAATCAGTCCATCTATGGCTGGAGGGGGGCGAGCAGCGCAAACCTTGAAAACTTCGCACAAGAGTTTGCCGCCACCCAGAGCTATTCGCTCTCAAAGTCTTGGCGCTCCTCAAATTCGATTGTTGCCGCCGCAAATCAAATAAGTGCCGACTTGGAGAACGAGAAGATTTCCCCAGTGACACTTGTCCCGGGGCGAGAATTTCAAGACAGGGTTCTTGCGGCTGTTTATCAGGACGAACAAACTGAAGCCAGGGCGGTAGCCCGCTGGCTGAAACAAAATCTGAGCTCCGAGGTCTCAGCTGCGGTGCTGTTCCGTTCGAAGTCAGCCATGAGCGTTTTTGTCCAAGAGATATCCGCGGTCGGCGTCTCCTTTGAAGTAACTGGGTTGTCGGGCCTGACCGAAACCCCCGAGGTGATTGATCTAATCTCTGCGCTGAGGGTGCTGGTAGATCCAGAGGCCGGTGTCTACTTGATGAGACTGCTCGCTGGCCCAAGATTTCGGATCTCCGCCAGAGACCTTGCAAAGCTCAATGGCTACGCCAAGAGGCTCTCTCGCTTGAAGAAGACAGGAAATGAGAGCCCGATCACATTGATTGAGGCCTTAGATCAGATTCGATGGCAGAAAAACCTTGGCGATTCAGAACTGTCTGAAACCGCGCTGACCAGACTGAAAACCGCCGCTGAAATGATTCACAATATGAGGACTCAGCTTTCGCTTAGTTTGACGGAATTGGCTTGGACTGTGGTCCGAGAGCTGGAAATAGACATCGAGCTATTTGCCTACTCCAAGGTGAAAAACCCATTGGCAAATCTGCAAGCGTTTATCTCCAGGATTTCAGAGTACGAGCAATCTGCGCAGCGGCCAAGCCTGCGTGGTCTAATTTCCTGGCTCGATTATGCGCTTGAGCATGAGAACTTTGAGTTACCCAAGTCGGGAGCAAAAAGGGGCGTGGTTCAGCTGATGAGCGTCCATGCGTCAAAGGGCCTGGAGTGGGATCTGGTTGCGGTCACGGGTTTGGTCGAGGGTTCATTTCCTGTTGGAGCAAGAGATTCCGCAGGCTGGCTCAGCGCGGGTAAACTGCCATTTGCGCTTCGAAGAGATAGAGCCGCCCTACCAGAATTGGACCTTCGAGTTCAGACCCAAAAGGAACTGGACAATTCGATCAAGGACTTCAAGCTAAAAAACCGAGAGCACCAGCTCAAAGAAGAACGCAGGCTGGCTTACGTTGGTTTTACTCGAGCATCTAAGGAATTGCTGCTTACTGCCGGCTACTACAAAACCGGCGCCAAGAATCCCAGGGAAATTTCTCCCTTCCTGAAAGAGCTGGTTGAAGCAGGCGTTGCTGATCTTGTAACTGAGATTGAGGCACCGCTTGAGGAGAATCCCCTCGCCGCGATTGCAGAAAGTGCTCAGTGGCCAATTGATCCGATGGGTAGTAATCGTGCTGCTGCACAGTCCGCCGCAGACGCCGTGCTGCAATCAGTGCCTGCAGATGTGAATTCCTCACTTGAGTTGGCAGCCTTGCTGGAGGAGCAGCTGGAACCAGAGTTTGAAACTTTGCCAAGACTGCCAGTGCGGCTGTCGGCTTCCAAGATTATGCAGCTTCTAATTGATCCGGAAAGCTTTTATCAGCAGCTAAGTAGACCAATGCCTCAGCCATTCAGCAAAGCAGCTGAGCTTGGGTCTAGCTTCCACGCCAGTCTCGAGGAAGCATTTTTGTCAGGCAGTGAGCTTGATTTCTCAGGTTGGTCGGAGGAGCAAAAAGAGCTAGGCCAAAACTTTGCCGATTCGAAATTTGCGGGACAAGAGCCGATTGCTATCGAATTGCCAATTGAATATTCGCTTGGCGAGACGATCGTTGTTTGTAAGTTGGACGCGGTCTTCTCACAAGACCAAGGCTTCTTGATTGTGGATTGGAAAAGCGGCAAGTCTCCAAGCGCGAAGGATCTTGAATCAAGAGCCTTGCAACTGGCTCTGTATCGAATCGGCCTTGCTAGGTGGTTGGGAGTTGGAGTCGAGAGAATCTCTGCGGCGTTCTATTTTGCAGCCGATAACAAAGAGGTCAGGCCAGAGCTGGTTTCAGAAAAAGAACTCGATCAGAGACTTCGCGAGCTTAGAAGAGCTCTTCCTGAGAATCGCTAGCCTCTGAGCTACCCTCCGGAATCTCAGGTTCGTCAAGCGTTGGCTGCGCTTGGGTCATTGTTGCAGCGGCACCCGCACCGGCCAAGCCGGCAAAACTGGCCGCCCTGAGGGCGGGTAGGGATCCCGCAGTTAGTTGATCGCGAAGCTCATTTAGCAAGTCTTCGGCTTTCGCTACTTCCGCCTCGTCCTCATTCGCCAGGCAGTGAACCAGCCAGTTTCCCAACTCAAGCTCTGAGTAAAGCTGGGCGCGAAGCCCGAAGTTTTCATCGGCTTGGGCATTGTGTGCTCGGTAGTTCAAAACCGTGTCCTCGAAGGTTGTGCTCAGAGCTCCTCCGGCTAGCCAGCAGAAATCCTCGGCTGGATCGGATACAGAGAGGGAACTCCAATCCCCAACACCAATAACCTCCTGGCTGCCAATAACAAGAGATTCCTGGTTGATAGCTCCGTGGGTAACTGTCGGACGGAATCTAAATAGTGCGACATCTTCCAGTGCCTGCTCCCAGCGGGAGAGCAGTAGGGGATCGACGCGGCCAGTGGCAGCAATAGCATCGACTTCGGCCACGCGTTGGTGGACGCTATCCGTGTTCTGATACTCGGGGAGTCCTGCATCTTTTACCAAGTTCGGGTCAATGGCGTGGATGGCAGCTATTGCCTGGGCAAATGACTGCGAGAACTTTCCCGGTGCGTAGCGCGACAGGTCTGCCGCTTCGCCTCCAAGTCGAGATAGCAGCACCGCCTTGGAGCCCTCCAGGTCACGAGTTTGACCACTCAAAGTAGGTACCTCAAAAGGCAACGATTCAGCGGTCATCGCCACAACCCTTAGGCCTTCAAGCTCGAGAGCCAAATCTCTCTCACCATTAGAGTTCCTTGGCGACTTGAGAACGTAAGAGTTACCCTCACTGTCCCAGAGCTGGAGCTGCTCGATGTGAGGGTTAGAAGAGTCGATCCGGAAATTTGTGAACTTTTTGCCGGGGGCAGCGTCGGCTGCAAGCGCGGCTAATATCAAGGCAGGTCGTCCCACGCGCCAAGGTTAGATTGTGTCGGGTCAAAAGCGGCTCATCGCCACGCCAAGCCAGAGGATTCTCAATGAGCTCAGTGCAAAATCCAAGCGAAATTCTCGCTCAATTGGATGACGCGCAGCAGGCTGCAGTGACAAACCTGAAAGGCCCAATGGCGATTATTGCCGGGGCTGGCAGTGGGAAGACGCGAACTATTTCGCACCGGATTGCCTACGGTATAGCCACTTCGGAGTATTCCGAAAGTCGCGTTCTGGCACTGACTTATACCAATCGTGCGGCTGTGGAATTGCGCTCCAGACTTCGGATCCTTGGAGCACCCGGGGTTCAGGTCCGCACTTTCCACGCAGCCGCTTTGGCGCAATTGCAGTTTTTTTGGCCACAGTTAACTGATTCCAGCGCACCCAAGTTAGTGACCCAGAAGTCAGCGCTAGTTTCCGAAGTTTTGTCGGGCATGGGGATTCGAGTTTCGGATTCCGAGCGGTTGAATCTGCAATCAGAGATTGAATATCTGCGCTACGCAATGCTTGACATTGAGAACTATGAGGAACTGGGACGCCCGCAGCTTGCGTTGAATCCAGCCCGATTTGTCGAATTTTTCAAGGAGTATGAACACTCAAAACAACAAAAGCGGGTTGTGGACTGGGAAGATGCAATCTTGCTCACGTGTGGCTTGCTGCGCAACGAAACCCGGATGCTCTCCCACGTCCAGCAGCAGTATCGATACTTCACAGTCGATGAGTATCAGGATATCTCCCCACTGCAGCAATCGCTTTTGGAGACTTGGCTAGGGGAGCGAGACGAGCTTTGCGTCGTGGGGGACCCAAGGCAAACCATCTACAGCTTCACCGGTGCAACTAGTGGTTACCTGACCGGCTTTAGCCAGCGTTTTCCGGATGCCGCGATAGTCGAGCTAGATAGCAACTACCGCTCCTCTCAAGAAATCGTTGCTCTTGCCAATCGAATTTCCCCCGATTTACCTCTGAGTGCTGTTCGGACGTTGAATTCCAAACCTCGATTGCAGTCATACCCGAGCGCTCACAGCGAAGCCACTGAAGTTGCAAAGCGGATTGCCGAGCTGGCCTCAAGTAGGCCGCTGAGTTCAATCGCCGTGCTGGCAAGAACTAACTCGCAGCTAACAGCAATTGAAAAAGAGCTTGAGAGGCTTGGAATTGAAACCCAATTGCGAGGAAGCGGTCGGTTTTTCAAAAGGCCTGATGTCATGCAGGCTCATGCCGCTATTCGGGCGCTCAGAACAGTGCAAAGCGATCAACCACTCTTTGTTGAGGTGTCAAAGATTCTTTCTGCTCTGGGGTGGAGCTCGCAGTCCAAGAAATCTGAGAGCTGGGAAGCGTTGAACTGGTTCGTTGAGGTGCTTGACGATTTAGGCGCACCCTCGCTCGAGGAGTATTTGAGGGAGTTAGATGACTGGGAGCGCTCGGGCCATGAGCCACAGCGCGAGGCGGTGACTCTCGCAACCATTCACGGCACTAAGGGACTCGAGTGGGAGAGTGTCTATTTGGTGGGAGTGAATCAGGGGATCTTCCCAATCGGCTATGCCCAAACTGAGGCAGAAAAAGCTGAGGAGCGCAGATTGTTTTATGTCGCGGTCACAAGAGCTCAGGCAAACTTAGAGATCTCCTATTCCAAAGACAAGGGTGCATCTGAATTCATCGCTCTAGTCGACAACCACAGTTAGTGTCAGCTACTAACTGCTGCCTTAGCTCTGAAGTTCGAAGCAGCTGAGAAACAACCGGAGATTCTTCAGGATCCACGCCATCAATCAAATTTAGACTCAAGCTCAACGCGATAGATGCGGCAAACAGAATCAATGAGCTATCCGCAAGGTCTCTGTCTATCATCGCGAGTTGCGGAGCTGTCGTGCTCCACTTTGGATCTGATTGCAACCGTTGCAGCTCAAGGCAGGCAAGGCACGGGGTGATTCCGGGTAATACGAGATGGGAGACACTCGCACCGGATTCTGAGAACACGATTGAGATGTGAGGGATATCTCTAGACATCCAAGGTGCGTAGCGACCCGGATCCACAACGTCGCCAGCAATCAAAATTGCAACATCGGTTTTGCCATAGCTTTCACTCACTCGAGAATGCAGCTCGATGCTAGTGGGGGTGATTAGGCGCTTTGCAGCTCTAGCTCTTTGGTTTCCCAGCTCATGTTTTGGGTAGCCAAGCTCCAGGGTGTCACTTGGACCAACCGTTCGTTGATCTGCAGTGAAAACCGTTCCAATGCCGCTTGCCGCAAAGCCGCGGCTCAAAACCAGGCCGGTTCGATTCAAGCTTGAAATAAACACCCTGGAACCCAACCGCTTTCTCATGGCTTCAGCAGGGTCAGCGTGCTCCAAAAGATATAACCTCATGATCTCGCTGAACTCGCGCTCTACTCCGGCACTATCCAGCAGTGGCAAAAAGGATGAGGTCCGAGATATCAATGGGGTGAGTCTTTGCAACAGTGAGCGAGTCCTCGCCTCGCTCACTTTGGCCATTTTTGATAGTTGCGGCAACTGGTTATCGGTTATGCCACGTTCCAGTAATTCGACAAGGCGCAGTTCAGGCTCAGTAAGGGACTCCAGCACGAGTTTGCCGTCTGCGCCGTACTGCCGAGTGTTTTCACTGAGCCAAAGCCTTGCTAGCGAGGGGTTGATTTGTTGAACCATCCGCCAAAGTTAGAGCTAGTTCGGAGAATCCGTTTTCAGTTCTCCACAGGTCTAGTTTCCAAGCAGCTTTCTGAGCTGGTCATCGAGATCGTCGCCTTCAGGACCAAGCCTTTGGAAAATGAGCTGAACATTGCTTAGCTCGGCTTCGGTTGGGAGTTGGTCGGGATGGGAGAAGAGCTGATCTCTTGCGGCGGCACCAACTTCTTCAGTCAGCGCTGCCCAGAGCGCCTTCGCCTCTCGGCGAAGTTTGGGTTCAAGTTTTAGGCCGAGCAGTATCTCAAAGGTCTTTTCAAGCGCACCCGAGGTCGCCCGGTGTCTTGTCAATAACTCGGTAATCGAAGCGATAGTTGGAAGGCGCTTGCAGGCTTGTTCCGCCACGTGATCGGCCCACCCCTCTATCAGGGCAAGCATTAGCTCTATCCTGGCGAGCGCAGTCTCTTGCTCTTCGGTCCGCTTTGATAAAAGAGATCCGGCCTGCAAAATTTGATTTATTGATTCCTGATCGCTTGGATCTATTGATTCTGCGAGGTTCTGGATCTCTTCGACATCAACCTTGAGGCCAGCGGCAAACTCTCTAACCTGGTTCACGATCTGCTCACTCAACCACCTGTTGGAGGCATAGAGTGAGGCAACGGCAAGCTCCCTTGCCGAAATATAAATGAGAACTTCTGACTTCGGGGTGGGCAGTTCGCCGATGAGTTCAGCAATGTTCTGAGCCACTAGCGAGGGACGTGAGCTAATTGGAATTCCAATTTCTGAACCCGTCAGCGTCTTTCCAGAGAGTTTGCCAATTGCCTGCCCCAATTGCATCGCAAACATCGAAGCCCCTGCGTTTGAGATAAAACTCTTGGCTGGACCCAGCATTTGGCTGAGTTCCTCTGGCATTAGCTTGTCCAGGTTCTCACTGAGAGCCTTGGACATGCTGATAGCAACAGGCTCGGACAGCTGCTTGTAGAGAGTCATGGCGTCTTGCACCCAGGCTGTCCTGGAGAGAATCTTTAGTTCTGCGGATGTTGAAAACTCGGTGACTTCACTGAGCCAAAGTCTTGCCATCTCGGTTGAGTTGTGCAGTTCCTTGGAAATTACCTCTTGGGGCTGTTGTTCCTTTTTGGCCATGCTCTCAGCCTGCTCCGCAGCTAGTTTCCAATTCACGGGCTCGTCAGATCCCGAAAACATCGCTTTGGCTTGAGAGAAGATCTGTCCCATGGCGCCAGGGTTTTGCATCAGTCCGGCGATGCGAGCAATCTCCTCTTCAGTGCCGGCGTTGCCAAGCATCTGTCGGAGGAGTTTTTCAAGCTCTTCTTTTTCGTTGTTATCTTCCAATGCCAACCCTTTCAGCTATGACGCTACCCTGAGCTCAAGCGTGGAACCAAGAACCAACACTCAGGGTTTTCCCATGTTCGCCGAGGGCGTTAGTTTCACTAAACGAAGTTTTGCCCAGGGAACCTAGCATTATTGCAATGACTTTTTTCTCGAGCCCTCAAAAGCGAACCAAGCGATCGCTAGCCGGCTGGAGTGCCTTCAGTGTGCTCCTGATAGCACTTGGCGGGGTTTTTCTGATGCCCACCGGATATGTAATTGAGAGACCGGGTCAGGTTTTCAATGTGATGGGTGAAATCAACGAAAAACCTGTTATCTCAAGTTCTGACCTTGAAGTCTTCCCCTCAGAATCCCGATTCGACATCACCACGGTCTCGCTACTTGGCAACCGCGAATCAACTCCAAATTGGGTTCAGGTTGTTTTTGCTTGGGCAGATCCAGAGCAAATCGTTTTGCCACTGGATGAGGTCTATCCACCCAACCGCAGCACCGAAGAGGTAAGAGCGGAATCAACCGCTCAGATGGAGATCTCGCAACAGGATGCAATCGCTGTTGCACTGCGTGAGCTGGGATACGAGGTCCCAAGAAACCTTTACATATCCTCAGTAATTGAAGGCACCCCTGCTTCCCAATTACTCATCGCTGGCGATCTTGTGTTTGAGGCTAGAGGTGTTGAGGTCACCACCTTTGATGAGTTGCGCTCGGAGATACAAGAGAGCCTTGGTCAGCCGATGACCATTGTTGTGATGAGGGATGGTGAGCCGTTGACTCTCGAGATCACACCGGAATTCAAAAATGATGCCTATGTGATTGGAGCAATGATTGGCTACACCTACGAATTTCCAGCCAGTGTTGAATTGCAGCTTGGGGATGTTGGAGGGCCAAGCGGAGGGCTGATGTTCAGCCTCGGCATTATTGATGCCCTAACGCCAGGCTCTATGGCTGGGGCTAATCATGTTGCAGGAACCGGGACCATTTCTCCAAGCGGTGAAGTGGGTCCCATCGGAGGTATAGACCTGAAGATGATTGCTGCCCAAAAAGCCGGAGCAGATCTGTTTTTGGCACCCTTTGGAAACTGCGATGAAGTCGTCGTCTCGGTGCCAACTGGCTTGAATGTCGTAGCAGTGAGAGACTTATCAGAAGCAAAAAGCGCGGTGGAGGCTTTGGCATCAGGCCAGAGCCTTCCCCCACTCGGATGCACCAACTAGGAGATAGCACGTGACACAACCAGCAGCTACAGCAAACAGGAGAGTTTCACCGCTCTCGATCGCACTAGGTATTTTGGGTGCGATCATCTTTGTTCTGTTCAGTGCCGCCGGCATTTACACAGATTGGCTTTGGTTTGAGAACCTAGGTTACGAAGTGGTGTTCGTGACGGAAATTTTGGCTCAGCTAGTTGCGTTCCTGGTTGGCTTCACAATCATGGCCATCATCATCTCGATAGCGCTCACGTTTGCATGGAAGACCCGGCCGATTTACCTCAAGATGCCCGATGAGTCCCCATTCGCTGCCTATCAGCAGCTCTTGGAGGGTTTACGCAAGGTTGTCATGATTGGAACTCCTGCCGTGTTGGGGCTTTTTGGTGGCTTGGTCACCTCAAGGGAGTGGCAGACCGCAGCTCTTTGGCTGAACGGTGGGGATTTCGGTTCAACCGATGCGCACTTTGGCTTGGATGCTGGCTTCTTCGTTTTTGATCTGCCCTTTTATGTTTTTGTGGCGGGTTACATCTCTGGCGCGATCCTTCTAGCAGCTCTAATCAATGGCGCCGTGCACCTGATTTACGGCGGAATCCGCATAACAGGACGTGACGTGAAGGTGTCAAAACCGGCGCGAATTCAGTTGGCAATCTTGGTGGCGCTCTACCTAATTGTGCAGGGTGTCAGCCTCTGGCTTGACCAGTACTCCACAGCAGTGACTTCCGGTGCCCTGTTCACCGGCGTGAATTACACAGATGCCAACGCGGTGATTCCAGGCCTCCAGATTTTGGCACTCATCTCTCTGGCGGTTGCTGCAGCGTTCTTGGTCACTGCATTCATTGGCCAGTGGCGAATCTCAATCATTGCTACCGCACTCATGGTGGTTAGCTCCCTAGTTCTGGGTGGGCTGTATCCATGGATCGTTCAAACTTTCCAGGTGGTTCCAAACGAGAGGACTCTCGAGGCACCATTTTTGCAGCGCAACATCGATGCAACTAGGGCGGCGTACGACCTTGAAAATGTTGATGTTGTTGAGTACGACGCGACAATTGTTGCCGAGCCAGGTGCTCTTCGAAACGATGCTAAGACCACTGCCTCTATTCGTATTTTGGACCCGGCACTGGTGTCTGATGCTTTCCGTCAGCTCGAGCAGTACCGCCAGTACTACAGCTTCCCGAATCGACTGCATGTCGGACGCTACGAAATCGATGGCGAGGTACAAGACACCGTCATTGCAGTTCGTGAATTGAACCAGGCTGGTCTTGGTGAATCACAGTCGTGGTACAACTCCACAATTGTGTTTACGCACGGTTTTGGAATTGCAGCGGCCTACGGCAACAAGCGTGACAGTGATGGCAAGCCAGTGTTCTTGCAGTCAGGTATTCCATCGGTTGGTGAGCTCGGTGATTTTGAGCCCCGTGTCTACTTCGGTGCTAACTCTCCGCTCTACTCCATAGTTGGAGCGCCAGCGGGGGCAGAGCCGCTCGAGTTTGACTTCCCAGCCGGTGAGGATGGTGAGCGCGAGACCTATACGACATTCGGCGGCAATGGTGGCCCATCGGTTGGAAACATCTTCAACCGCATTGCTTACGCTTTGAAGTTCCAGAGCGAGCAGATTTTGCTCTCCGATGCAATCAATTCAGAGTCACAGATTCTCTATAACAGGACTCCAGCAGAGCGTATCGCCGAGGTCGCTCCGTTTTTGACTGTGGATTCTGAAATTTATCCAGCAGTGGTCGATGGGCGAATCAAGTGGATTGTTGATGGTTACACCACCAGCACCAACTACCCATACTCGAACCTCGAGGCATTCAATCTGGCAATCTTGGACTCTTCTTCCGAGACCTTCAACCGCCAGACTGGCCAAATCAACTACATCAAGAACTCCGTCAAGGCAACTGTTGATGCCTATGACGGCAAGGTTGAGCTCTACCAATGGGATGAGCAGGATCCAATCCTGCAGGCCTGGATGAAAGTGTTCCCAGAGACAATCTCGCCCAAGTCTGATATCAGCGGAGAGCTGATGTCTCACATCAGGTACCCAAGTGACCTATTCAAGATGCAGCGCTCGGTCTTGGGTCGCTACCACGTGACTGAAGCGGGAGCCTTCTACTCTCAGCAGGATGCTTGGATGACTCCTAATGACCCTGTTGGTGGAACGGGACTTGGAACTTTGCAGCCTCCGTACTACCTGACCATGCAAGCTCCTGGTCAGACTGAGAGCGCATTCTCGCTTTACTCCACATTCATCCCGCAATCGACTGGAGAAACCACAAGAAACGTTCTTACCGGTTATCTGATTGCAAATGCTGACGCCGGGAGGGAAGCGGGTCAGGTTTCCGATGACTACGGAAAGCTAACGCTGTTGAATCTCCCCAGAGAGACAGTTGTCCCAGGACCTGGTCAGGTTCAAAACAACTTCAACGCAGACAGCAATGTTTCTTCGCTTTTGAACATATTGCGTCAGGGTTCCACTCGAGTATTGAACGGAAACCTGTTGACCCTGCCGGTTGGTGGTGGACTGCTATACGTTCAGCCCGTCTACATTGAGTCAACTGGTGAGACCAGCTACCCGCTTCTACAGAAGATTCTTGTCGCCTTCGGTGACCAGATTGCCTTTGAGGACACCTTGGAGGAGGCATTGGATCAGCTCTTTGGTGGTGACTCCGGTGCTGTGACCGGCGATGGAGACATTGCTGAACCAGATGATTCGCAAAGTGCTGACTCGGGCAACGTTGCTTTGGATGCCGCCCTGAATGCCGCTGCCGCAGCTCTTGCCGACAAGGAAGCTGCCCTGCGCGCTGGTGACTGGGAGGCCTTTGGTGAGGCTGACCAGAGACTCGCACTTGCAATCGAGGATGCCCTAGCTGCGCTGGACTAACCCCCAGCAAACCTGCTAGAGTTTGAACTTCGCCGCGGGGTGGAGCAGTTCGGTAGCTCGCCGGGCTCATAACCCGGAGGTCGTAGGTTCAAATCCTGCCCCCGCAACCAATTCCCCTCCCAGCTTGTGCTGGGAGGGGTTTTTACTTGTGGATAACTAAATTCACGTTTTCTAGAAGTTCGCTAACTTTCGCAGATGCGATATCTACTTTTTCTGACACTTTTTCTTACCGGCTGTGCTTCAGGGTCGGATGCGACCGAGGCTCTTTTGAATGACTATGCGAGGGCGGCAGCGCTTGAGGCTGACTTGACGAGTTTTCTTGCCGGCGAAGCACTTGAAAGCGCCACTCAAACAAATGATTTGGTTGCTGAGCTTGGGCTCACCGGCTATGGAGTCAGCACGTTCTCAAAGACCAGGCAGCTAGGTCCCGCCCTTTTTGAGAGTTGCCTCGATGTCTCCGCAACCTCCTTTAGAAATGCGCTTGGGCAACCGGTGCTACTGGATCGAAAAGAGCGCCAACTGGTCAACGTCGCTATTCAAGATGGCTTGATTTCCGAGATTACGTTGGTGGGTGAAGGATGTTAGTTGAGCTCGCGATTCTGGCTGCAAGCTGCAACGCAACTGGGGCAGCCCTTGGAATATGCGAGAGTGAATGTCCAACGGCAACTGGAGCCGGTTACACAATTTGCTCGATTCAGCAGGAGACCGAGTCAAGTGTCTCTAATCCATCCACACCAAAGCCCCAGCGACTTTGCTCGTATTACGTGAACGGCACGATCGACGTCCCGACGCTTTCTATCATCACGGCTTGGATCGATGTCGGTTCCAGGCTTTGCATTGGCGATCCACCGCCTGTTGAATACGCGCCCGTGGTCAGGACAATCGAGGAGCAGGTGATGGATGTCTTCACGGCCTACGCCACAGCGCCATTTGCTTACTTCAGTCCCAATCGAGAAGTTGAGATAACCGAGCCAGTGTCTTTTGGTGTCAATCTCGGCGGCGGCACCCATGGCGGATCGCTCTTTGGCTCACCGGCTGAGATTCGGTTTGTTCCAAGTGGCGTGGGTTGGACTTTCTCAGATGGGCAAAGCGGCTCGGGTTCTTCGTTGGTGGTTGCGTTCAGTGATCCGGCGACTGTGGCCGCCTATGCCAATGTTCAGTACCGGATTGATTACCGATTGCCGAGTGCAAACTGGGTTTTGGGAGCTGCAAGTGCCAGCCTGAACTCAAATACGTTATCGCTTCAGGTAATCGATCCACCTCGAAGGAGTTTGCTGAGAGACTAATCAGAATACGTTCAGCTTGGATTCATTATGCTTCCAGCTTTGTTGGACATAATCGTCGCAGCGACGAAAGGTATCTCTGATGCACGAATGGAACAGAAGTGGCGATAGCCAGTTCAACTTCAATTCTCCCTACACTCCGCCCGTCAAATCGGAAGAGCCCAAAAAGCGCAAGCCATTTCGCCCGCTAGCGATCGCAGCTCTGGCGATGAGCGCTGCCTTGGTTGGAGGGATTGTTGGCTCTAGCACATTTACATTGTCTTATTTGAATTTTGCCCAGCCGGCTCCGGTCGTTGTTAACAACACGCAGAGCGTGAACTGGGTTACCGGAGCAGCTGCTGAGGCCTCGCCTTCGGTCGTGACGCTTTCGGTTTCTTCAACTTCTGGTTCTGGATCTGGCTCTGGAGTGATCCTCACACAGGACGGCTACATTCTGACCAATGCCCATGTTGTCACGCTTGGTGGAATGACCGAAACCGCAATTGTCACCGTGAGGTTATGGGATGGATTAGTTGTCCCTGCTGAACTAGTCGGATTCGACAGCGTCTATGACCTTGCCGTAATTAAGGTCGACATGGAGGGTCTGAAGACCATCACCTTTGCAGACTCAGAGGCAATCAATGTTGGTGAGAACGTCGTGGCTATCGGTGCGCCGCTCGGCCTAACCTCAACCGTGACCGAGGGAATCGTTTCCGCTTTGAATCGAACCATTCAGGTTGCCAGTTCCGAGGTGAGCGAGGACCGCGGGCTGCAGTTTTGGACCGGTAGCGGCGCGGCCCCAATCTCTATCAAGGTGATTCAAACTGACGCTGCAATCAATCCGGGTAATTCCGGAGGTGCTTTGGTGAATGAGTTTGGTGAGCTGATCGGAATCAACGTGGCAATTGCGACGGCTGGTAACGGTGAGGCAGGCAGCATCGGAGTTGGCTTTGCCATTCCATCTAACACGGCAAGTCGAATCGCTGATGAGATCATCGAACTTGGCTATGCAACTCATGGATTGCTAGGTGCTTTGGTTCGGGACAATACTCAAGAAAACTCATCATTTTCTACTGGGGCCTTTGTTGAAAGAGTAACCGAGGGCGGTGCTGCAGAGCTTGCGGGCATTCGCGCCGGTGACGTTGTGGTTGAGTTCGCGGGACAGCGAGTGAACAGCTCGGCAGACCTGACCGCCCTAGTGCGAGCGGAGGCGGCCGGGGCAAAGGTTCAGGTCGAAGTCTTGCGCGGTTCCAACAAGCGCTCATTTGATGTCACGCTCGGTGACGCTGCGGACCTAGGCTAGATCCCATGGCAAACGATACAGACCTGCTCAAAGAGCAGGAGGTAGTTCTAGATCAAGGTGATCACGAACGGTTCTCTCACTACGTGAAGAAGGACCGGATTGTTCAGTCTGCTGTGATGGGAAGTGCCGTAATTGCGCTGTGTGGCAAGGTTTGGGTGCCATCTAGGGATCCCGAAAAGTTCCCGGTTTGCCCAGACTGCAAAAAGATCTTCGAAAAACTCAAGAAGGACTAGCTAAAGAGAGTTGGGATAACCGGCTCACCCTGCGATAGACGTCGTCCAGTCTCTGGAAGTTCTGTCATCACCGCTTTGTGGTGCTCTCTGGCTCGCTGAACAAGTTCTTGCTGCGAACTCGAATCAACCGGCTGACCTTGCAAGAGGAGAGGGATCTGTAGAGCGCGACCATCGGTCGGACTTCCGACCTGCTCTAAAGTCGCGACACCGTCAACCAAGGCCCTGGTGGCAAGTTTTTTGCCACCTTTGGAAGCTTTGTTTTCAGATAGCTTTTCAACCGACACCCAACCTGATTCAGCTTTGTGGGCGACGAGTTTGTAGACAAATCCAGCTGTTGGGTGTGAGCTGCCTGTGACGAGCGAGGTCCCAACCCCGTATCGATCAACTGGAGCCGCCTGCAAAGCGGCAATTGTGTATTCGTCCAAATCGCTTGTCACTACAATCTTCGTCTTGGTTGCTCCAAGCTCGTCAAGAAGGGCTCTAACGCGTAATGCGGTACTACTCAGATCGCCCGAATCAATCCTGACCGCTGCAATTTCTCCATTCGACAGCTCTACTGCACTTCTTACTGCGGCATCTATGTCATAGGTGTCAACCAAAAGCGTTGTTCCGGTCCCCATGGAGGCGAGCTGGGCTTTGAATGCCTCCTGCTCGGTTCCATAAAGCAGGGTGAACGAGTGGGCACTTGTTCCCATCGAAGGAATTCCATAACTTCGGTGAGCCTCGAGGTTTGAAGTGGCATCAAAGCCAGCAATGTAGGCAGCTCTAGCTGCAGCCACCCCAGCACTCTCGTTCGCTCTTCTCGCGCCCATTTCTGCCAGGTAGCGATCGGTTGCGGCAATTCGCATTCTTGCTGCTGCTGAGGCGACAGCGCTGTCGTAGTTGAGAATTGAAAGCAGCAGGGTTTCAATCAGAACCCCCTCGGCAAAGCTTGCTTCGACCGTGAGTATCGGGGAGTTTGAGAAGTAAAGCTCACCCTCTCGGTAGCCAGAAATGTCACCGCTGAATTTGAAGTTTGCTAGAAAGTCGAGGGTGAGTTGATCTACCACCTTGTTGGATGCCAAAAACTCAAGTTCGTGTTCTGAAAATCTAAACTCAGCCAGGGCCTCTATTAGCCTGCCCGTGCCCGCGACAACACCAAATCGTCTGCCCGAGGGCAATTTGCGTGCGAAGGTTTCAAAAACACACGGGGTTGAAGCCTTACCTGATTTCAAGGCGGCCTGAACCATGGTGAGTTCGTAGCGATCGGTTAGTAGTGCAGTGGACACGCAATCAGCCTAGCGAGCAATATCGAGGCATAGACTTGCCCAGATGGATACGAGGCCAATTGGCATTTTTGACTCCGGAGTCGGTGGGCTCACGGTGGCAAGGGCAATTATTGATCAGTTGCCAAACGAATCAATCCACTACGTTGGCGACACAAGGAATTCTCCCTACGGACCGAAACCGATCTCGGATGTTCGCCGCTTCGCACTAGAGGTCATGGACGAACTGGTTGCTAAAGGTGTAAAGCTCTTGGTGATTGCGTGCAATTCAGCCTCCGCCGCGGTACTGCGAGATGCCAGGGAGCGCTATACGAAGCAACTTGGCGTTCCAGTGGTTGAAGTGATTCAACCAGCGGTAAGAACTGCTGTTGGAACCAGTCGGAACAAAAAAGTCGGAGTCATAGGCACCGAGGCCACCATTTCTTCACGCGCCTACGACGATGCATTTGCCGCAGCGGTAGATTTCGAGATCACCTCAAATGCTGCCCCGAAATTCGTTGAGTTTGTGGAGCGAGGCGTAACTTCTGGCCCGGAGCTCCTTGAAGCAGCGGAGAGTTACCTTGCGCCACTAAAAAATGCAGGGGTTGACACCCTGGTGCTTGGTTGCACTCACTATCCGCTTCTCAAGGGAGCGCTTGCCTACGTTATGGGGGAGTCGGTAAACCTAGTCTCATCGGCCGATGAGACCGCAAAGGATGTTTTTGCTGTTCTTACAAAGCACGAGCTCCTGGCACCTGAGAACGCCTTGCCAACCTATAAGTTTTCTGCCACCGGTGACGCCGCACAATTTGAAGAGTTGGCAAGAAGATTTTTGGGACCTGAGGTTTCAAATGTGGATCACCTAGAACGAAGGACTACCAGTGACTAGACCAAACGATCGCAAGGCAGAGCAAATGCGCGAAGTGACATTTCAGCGCGGCTACACCATCCACGCTGAAGGCTCATGTCTAGTCTCATTTGGCAATACCAAGGTGCTGTGCAATGCGTCTTTTACTCCGGGAGTCCCAAGGTTCAAAAAGGATTCCGGTGAGGGTTGGGTGACGGCCGAATACGCGATGTTGCCGCGCGCTACCCATGACCGTTCTGACCGCGAGAGCGTGAAGGGCAAGATCGGTGGTCGCACTCATGAGATTTCAAGGTTGATTGGCAGATCCTTGAGAGCAGTCATTGACTACAAGGCGCTTGGGGAGAACACGATCGTCATCGACTGCGATGTTTTGCAGGCTGATGGCGGAACCAGAACAGCGGCAATCACCGGTGCTTTTGTGGCTTTGGTGGATGCGATCGCATGGGCCCAAGCTCGTGGCCATATCCCGAAATCTGCCAAACCAATCATTGACACAGTCTCTGCGGTTTCGGTTGGGATTGTCGATGGAGTAGCCGTTTCTGACCTTGAATACGTTGAGGACGTTAGGGCAGACACTGACATGAACGTTGTCGTGACTGGCCGCGGGCTTTTTGTCGAAGTGCAGGGTACTGCGGAAGCCGAACCATTCGATCGTGATGAGCTGAACAAGCTCTTGGAGCTCGCACTCAGCTCAACGGCAGAGCTTTCGAGATTGCAAATTGAAACCCTTGGCGATGCTTTGGAGTTGAAGTGAAGCTAGTTTTTGCGACTGGCAACAAGCACAAGCTTCAGGAGGCTCAGCAGATTCTCGGGCGCAAGATGCCAGAGCTTGAGATCCTTTCACATGATGGACCAGAGCCAATTGAGAGCGGCACCAGCTTTTTGGAAAATGCCCTGATCAAGGCCAGGGCAGCCTTTCAGGCCTCCGGCAAGCCATCTTTCGCCGACGACTCGGGTTTATCGGTTGAGGTAATGGGAGGTGCTCCTGGAATCTTCTCTGCGATTTGGTCTGGGACTAGATCCGATGAGACCAACCGAGAATTACTCTTAGCGCAATTGACTGACATCCCTGGGGAGCACCGCAACGCAGCTTTTGTTTGCACGATTGCTCTGGTCACAAAAGAGGGTGAAACTAGCTTCACCGGTGTCTGGCAGGGGAGTATTGCGACCAAGGCCTCAGGTCATGGTGGCTTTGGATACGATCCGGTGTTTATCCCGGAGGGCTTTGAGGTTTCGGCAGCCGAATTGGACTCTGAGGTGAAATCCTCCTTTTCTCATCGAGCGCTCGCTATGCAGCAACTGGCTGAGTATCTAAGGTCCAGCTAAGCGCCCCCAGCAGGATTCGAACCTGCGCTCCCGCCTCCGGAGGGCGATGCTCTATCCCCTGAGCTATGGGGGCTCGTTGGGAAGTTTACTCTTCGTTTTGGTAATTGGCGCTTCGCACCTACTGTCCATTGGAATGGGATTAGTCTGAATACCTAAATCCTCATCGAAAGTAGTTATTTTTCATGCTCCAAAATCAACTTCCAGGAGATGCGCACTGGTGGCGCAATGCCGTGGTTTATCAGATCTATCCGCGCAGCTTTGCTGATTTCAACGGAGATGGAATTGGCGATCTCAAAGGCATGATTTCCAGGGTCGACTATCTGGCTAGCTTGGGTATTGATGCGGTTTGGTTGAGCCCGTTCTACCCCTCTGCACTGGCCGATGGTGGCTATGACGTTGATGACTACATGGACATCGACCCCCGGATTGGCACCCTGGAAGAATTTGACGAGTTGATTTCCAAACTGCACGAAAGGCAGATTCGAGTCTTTGTCGACATAGTTCCAAACCACTCATCAGATCGACACGTTTGGTTCCAAGAGGCTCTGAATTCAGCTCCTGGTTCAAAAGCTCGCGATCGCTACATCTTCAGGAATGGTCGCGGGGAGAATGGCGAGTTGCCGCCATCTAATCTTGCCAGTCACTTCGGTCCTGAGGGTTGGACTAGAACTCCCGATGGTCAGTGGTACATGCACCTTTTCACCAAGGAACAGCCAGATTTCAATTGGGATAATCCTGAGGTTCACCAGTACTTCTTGGACACCTTGAAGTTTTGGTCAGACCGAGGCGTTGATGGTTTCCGCATCGATGTTGCTCACGCGCTCAAAAAGAATCTCGAACCCCTTCCAGACAGGGACTCTTTTTCACTTAGTGCCATGAAGGCGGACGGAACTGACCCGCTTTTTGATCGTGATGAGGTTCACGAGATTTACGCTGAGTGGAGAAAACTCTTCAACCAATACGATCCGCCAAGGGTTGCAGTTGCCGAGGCGTGGGTTCACCCAGAGAGAGTCTTGCGCTATGCATCAGAGGAGGGTCTCGGGCAGTCCTTTAACTTTGACTTACTCGCTTCTAGGTGGGAGGCGAATCAGTTCCAGCCAAAGATTCAATACAACCTGGAGATGAGCGCAAAGACCGGCTCCTCCTCAACATGGGTGATGTCAAACCACGATGTGATCAGGCATGCGACCAGACTGGCAATCCCAAGCCTTGGGGACAGCATTGACTTCTTTGCCGATGAATCAGCTTGGTATGTGAAGAATCGAATGAAGCATGATCTCGATCTTGATATGGGTCTAGATAGGGCGAAGGCTGCGACCCTGATGTTGCTCGCATTGCCGGGCTCTACCTATCTCTATCAGGGTGAAGAGCTTGGGTTGCATGATGTGATGGACATACCTTCGGATCAAATGCAAGACCCCCAGTGGTTCCGCGGTGAGGGGAAACTAAAGTCGCGTGATGGATGCAGGGTTCCGCTGCCTTGGGCCTCAGATGGTTCATCTTTTGGTTTTGGTCCCGGCGGTTCACACCTGCCGCAACCCAATTGGTATTCGGTCGTCTCGGTGGAGGCCCAGGAGAGAGATCCCAACTCAACTCTGAACCTCTATCGTCGAGCCACTGCTTTGAGGCGAGAGCTTTACCAATCCGATGATCTCACCTGGTTGGATCTTGGCGAAAGTGCAGTCGCGTTCAAAAGGTCCGGCGGTTGGGTATGCGTAACGAACTTTGCATCGGCAAGACTCGAACTTCCAGCGGGTGAAGTGCTTCTCAGCTCAAAACCTCTGGTTGATCACATGCTTCCTCAGGATGCCACCGCATGGCTACGGGTGAAGTAGTCAAGCAGTTGCGCGCGGGTATGATTTACCTTTACCGCTGTTGACTCTTATTTGCTGCGCATAAAGCGCAAGACCAGGATTTTTCATTGACTCCAGAACAGTTGTCCGAGGCAATTCTGAGTGCGCTGCGCTCGGTTGCCGGTACTGCCAATCTGGATATCCAGCTCCCTGAGGCTGTTGTGGTTGAAAGACCAAAGAATCGTGAGCACGGAGACTGGGCGACAAATGTTGCCATGCAACTTGCCGGCAAGTTGCAGATGGCACCTAGAGCACTTGCCGAAGCACTGGTTGCAGAGCTAGAGAGCTTTGAAGGCATCGAGAGAGTTGATATTGCAGGCCCTGGCTTTATCAACCTGTTTGTGTCAAACCAGGCCGCTGGTGGATTGCTGAAATCTATTGTCGCCGAGGATTCAAATTACGGGCGCAACACCTCCTTGGAGGGCGTGAAACTGAACCTTGAGTTTGTTTCAGCCAATCCAACCGGGCCCATTCACTTAGGTGGCACTAGGTGGGCAGCAGTTGGAGACTCGCTGGCAAGGGTATTTGAGTTCAGTGGCGCAAGCGTAACTCGCGAGTATTACTTCAACGATCATGGTGCTCAGATTGACCGGTTTTCCCGTTCGCTTCTAGCCGCTGCTAGAAACGAGCCAGCTCCCGAAGATGGTTACTCCGGTCAGTACATTTCTGACATTGCCGCAGAGGTAGTTGCCCTAGAGCCCAAAGTCTTAGATTTTTCTGATTCTCAAGCGCAGGAGATATTCCGCGCTCGCGGTGTTGATCTGATGTTTGCGGCGATTCGATCCTCACTGGAAGAGTTCGGGGTCAAATTCGATGTCTACTTCCACGAGAATTCGCTTTACGAGTCTGGGGCCGTTGAAAAATCAATTGCCAGGCTAAAAGATCTTGGACACATGTTTGAAGCCGAGGGTGCGCTATGGCTGCGCTCCTCAGAGTTTGGTGATGACCGAGATCGCGTGGTTTTGAAATCTGATGGTGAGGCCGCCTACATAGCCGGTGACATCGCCTATTACCTAGATAAGCGTGAACGCGGGTTTGACCGCTGCATCTATATGCTTGGTGCGGACCACCACGGCTATGTGCCAAGGATGTATGCACTGTGTCAAGCATTTGGCGATACTCCCGGTGAGCACATGGAGATTCTTATCGGCCAGATGGTGAATCTGGTGCGCGATGGCGAACCGGTGCGAATGTCAAAGAGAGCTGGCAACGTTGTAACCATGGAAGACCTGGTTGAACTTGTCGGCACCGACGCAGCTCGTTATTCGCTAGCTAGATCCTCAATCAACTCATCTTTGGACATCGATCTCAATCAGATTTCTAAGAAGACCAACGACAATCCTGTTTTTTACGTGCAATACGCTCACGCAAGGACTATTCAGGTCGCTAAAAATGCTGCGAGTTTCGAAGTCGACCACTCGGAGTTCTTGCCAGAGCTGCTAACTCATGCCAGTGAAGAGGAGCTGATTGCCAAGTTGGCGCAGTTCCCAAAGGCAGTTAGCGCGGCTGGTGAGTTCAGGGAGCCTCATCGCATTGCTCGCTATCTTGAAGAGGTAGCGGGGGCTTATCACCGCTTCTACGACAATTGCCGAGTCACACCTCTTCCAACAAAGCCTGTCGAGTCCGTTCACCGCACCAGGCTCTGGCTGAATAGTGCCACCGGTGTAGTGCTTCGCAATGGCCTTTCGCTTTTGGGTGTCAGTGCACCTGAGAGGATGTAGGGACTATGAAGAATCCACTTTCGCCTGATTGGCTAGAAATCCCCTCGGATCCAAACATTTTGGATTCGAAGATTTGGCCCAGGACTGCCGTAAGAGGCGCTTCCGGGGAGATGAGTGTTGGCGGTATTGCAGTTTCTGATCTAGTCCGGCAGTTTGGTTCCCCGCTTTATGTCGTGGACCAAGAAGACTTTGAGTCTCGGCTCTTGATGGCCTCAAGAGCATTTAGCGATGCTGCCAACAAGATTGGAACCAGCGCAAAGGTTTACTACGCATCAAAGGCGCTATTGACAACCGACGTAGTGCGCTGGGTTGATGCGGCAGGGTTGTCAATCGATGTTTCAACTTCCGGTGAACTGGCGGTTGCGTTGGCAGCCGGTATTGATGGTTCCCGAATCGGGCTGCATGGGAACAACAAATCCTTGGTTGAAATTGGTAGGGCGGTAGCGGCAAATGTCAGCGCCATCGTGATCGACTCTGAGCTAGAAATTGAGCGAATCGCCTCCGTGGCCGGTGCTCAGGACAAGATTCAACCTGTGCGTATCCGGGTGAACTCCGGTGTTCACGCTCACACCCATGAGTATCTTGCAACCGCAAGAGAGGACCAAAAGTTCGGAATCGCAATTAGCGATGTTCCAGCCCTGGTTGAAAAGATCAGGTCTCACTCTCACCTGCGTTTTCTGGGACTGCACTCCCACATCGGCTCACAAATCTTTGTGGTGGATGGATTCATCGCTGCCGCAGAGCGACTGATTGATTTGCACGCCAAGCTATTGGCTGGTGGAGAGGTACCCGAGCTAAACCTTGGCGGCGGTTTTGGCATTGCCTACACCGCAAATGACAAGCCAATGCAGCTCGACGAGATGGCGGGGCGCATCGCGAGCGCCGTCAAGGCAAAGTGTGATGCGTTGGGAATCAAGGTGCCAAAGCTCGCTTTTGAACCTGGTCGAGTGATTGCTGGCCCTGCCGGAATCACCCTCTATTCAGTTGGCACCATCAAGGATGTTCAGGTTTCAGATCAGGGTGCCGGGGCTGCACGCAAATACGTCAGCGTCGATGGTGGAATGAGCGATAACGCAAGGCCTGCCCTGTATGAGTCGGAGTATTTGGCAACAATTGCATCGCGTTCGAGTTCCTCAACTCCGACGCTGTCGAGAGTAGTTGGCAAGCACTGTGAGTCGGGAGACATTGTTGTGCGACACTCCTACCTTCCCTCAGACGTTGCAGTTAATGATCTTTTGGCCGTTGCGGCCACCGGAGCGTATTGCTTTTCGCTATCTTCTAACTACAACTTCCTGCCTCGCCCCGCAGTTGTGGCGGTCAAGGGATCAAAATCCAAGCTTTTGATCCGTGCTGAAACTGAAACAGACCTTCTGATGCGGGATGCTGGATTTGAATCGAAAGAGGCATAACTGATGCAAAGCGCCTACCGTCCAATTCGTATTGGTCTAATTGGAGCCGGATCTGTTGGGTCCCAGGTGGCTCGGCTGCTGATTGAAAACCAGTCAGAGCTTGCCAAGCGAGTCGGTGCAGAGCTATCGCTAACCGGCATTGCAGTTCGAAACCTCGATGCAAAGCGCGATGCAGACCTGCCCAAAGAACTCTTCACCACTGACGTCGAATCGGTGATCTTGGGAAGTGACATCGTCATCGAGTTGATTGGTGGCATTGAGCCGGCAAAGAGTTGGGTCATGCAGGCTTTGAACGCAGGCGCTGATGTCATCACTGCAAACAAGGCACTGATAGCGGCCCATGGACCGGAGCTGTTCGCTCTAGCAGACCAACTGGGGGCTCAGCTCTATTACGAGGCCGCTGTTGCAGGTGCGATTCCAATCATTAGACCATTGCGCGAGTCACTCGCTGGTGATCGTATTGACAGGGTCATGGGCATTGTCAACGGCACCACCAACTTCATTCTGGATCGGATGGAGTCAACCGGTGCCGACTTCGATGAGGCGTTGGCTGAGGCTACGGCACTGGGTTATGCCGAGGCTGATCCGACCGCTGACATTGAGGGTTTCGACGCCGCAAGCAAAGCCGCGATCTTGGCGTCCCTTGCTTTTCACTCCGAGGTGCCGGTAGAGAAGGTTCACCGAGAAGGCATCACCTCAGTCACTGCTAATCAGATAGAAACTGCCAGGGCTGCGGGTTATGCGGTGAAGCTATTGGCGATTTGTGAGCGCCTGCCCGAGGGTGGTCTGGTTGCAAGGGTGCACCCAACCTTGATTCCGCTAGAGCATCCATTGGCAGCGGTTCGCGGTGCCTACAACGCCGTTTTTGTTGAGGCGCAGTCTGCTGGCCGCTTGATGTTCTATGGTGCAGGTGCCGGTGGTCCAGAGACCGCCTCTGCAGTTCTGGGTGATTTGGTCAGCGCAGCAAAGCGCCACTTAGCTGGCGGTCCTGGTCTTGCCGACTCAACCCATGCCAACCTAGAGGCGCTGCCGGTGCAGTTTGTGAACACCAGATTCCAGATCACGCTCGAGGTCAGCGATAAGGCCGGAGTTCTAGCAAAAATTGCCTCTGTCTTTGCAAATCACGGGGTGAGTGTTGAGACGGTTCAGCAGTCAGTGGCGACAAACAGTGCCGCGCTTTTGACGATCATGACCCATGTTGCAGCGGAGCGCGATCTTGAGGCGTTGGTTGGATCGTTGAAGAGTGACGATTCGGTGGTTTCAGTAGTTTCGGTAATTCGAGTGGAGGGTTTGTAATGGCTCAACCTTGGCGCGGAGTGATTCGCGAGTATTTCGACAGGCTTCCCTTTGAGGAGTCTGATCCGATTGTCACCCTGGGTGAAGGCGGCACTCCACTGATTGAGGCTCCGGCGCTCGCAAAACTCCTTGACGTTGGTTCGGTGCACCTTAAGTTTGAGGGCATGAACCCAACCGGTTCGTTCAAGGACCGCGGCATGACAACGGCTGTTTCAAAGGCAAAGGGCAAGGGCGCTCAGGCGGTGATTGCCGCTTCCACCGGCAACACCTCGGCTGCTGCTGCTGCCTACGCGGTGAAAGCTGGGATGACCTCGGTTGTTTTGGTGCCGGCCGGCAAGATTTCTTGGGGCAAGCTCTCTCAGGCAGTTGCTCACAAGGCCCAGATACTGCAGGTTCGCGGCAACTTCGATGATTGTCTTCGCCTAGCCAGAGAGTTAAGCGAAAACTACCCAGTGTTTTTGGTCAACTCGGTAAACCCAGATCGTTTGCAGGGACAAAAGACCGCTGCCTTTGAGGTGGTGGACGTTTTGGGTGAGGCTCCTGATCTTCACGCCATGCCGCTTGGGAACGCAGGTAACATCTCTGCCTATCACCTTGGCTATAAAGAGGAGCTTGAAGTGGGCAGGATTCAACAGCTTCCCAAGTTATTTGGAATTCAGGCCGCAGGCGCAGCACCCTTTATTCAGGGTTCTCCGGTTGCCAAGCCCGAGACCATTGCAACTGCTATCCGCATTGGTAACCCAGCGAGCTGGGATCTTGCCCAGGAGGCAAAGCGCAACACTGATGGTGGCTTTGGCTCAGTTAGCGACAAAGAGATTTTGTGGATGCACCGCTTTCTGTCACAGGAGTGTGGCGTGTTTGTAGAGCCCTCCAGCGCCACCGGTGCCGCAGGTCTTTATAAGCTTTTCCAAAAAGGCGAGCTACCAAAGGTAAACAGCATTGTCGTTACTGTTACCGGTCACGGTCTGAAAGATCCTGACTGGGCCTTGAAAGACGAGCGAGGTCGCCAGATCAGACCAAAGAAGGTTGCCGCTCAAGCCGCATCCGTCGCTGATGTAATCGGACTGGAGAGAAACAAATGACCAAGGTTTTCGCTCGAATCCCTGCGACCAGTGCAAACCTAGGTCCTGGTTTTGACACCTTTGGTCTGGCTCTGTCTTTCTATGACGAATACGAGGCCGAGGTCATTCAATCAGGCCTGGAAATTGAGATCCACGGCGAGGGTAAAGGTAGTACTCCAACCGATGAAACTAACTTGATTTACAAAACCTTGCAATTGGTGTTTGAAGCAAATGGCAAGACGGTCCCTCCGCTTCGTTTGACCTGCCACAACAACATTCCCCACGGTCGCGGTATGGGTTCTTCAGGAGCGGCAGTGGCTGGCGGTGTGATGCTGGCCGCGGGTCTGTTGGCCGATGAACTGGAGCTAACCGAGCAGCAGATGTTGGAGTATGCAACAGAGCTTGAGGGGCATCCAGACAATGTTGCTCCTGCTCTGTTTGGAGGTCTAACTATTGCCTGGGTTGATGATGCAGGCCCGCACCACAAAAAACTTGCTGTTCACCGTGGGCTCTCGCCTCTGGTTCTAGTGCCACCGCATCAAATGTCCACCAAGTTGGCAAGGTCGCTGCAGCCTGAATCTGTTCCCCACACCGACGCTGTCTTCAATGTGTCCAGGTCGTCACTCTTGGTTGCTGCTTTGACCCAAAGCCCAGAGCTATTGCTCGCCGCAACCGAGGACCGCCTTCACCAGAACTACCGGGCCAGTGCAATGCCTGAAACTAGCGAGTTGATCAGGTTGCTTCGCGAGAAGGGACACCCCGCTGTCGTCAGCGGTGCTGGTCCTTCAGTGCTGGTTTTGGACGATGACCCAATCAAGCGTCTGAATGCGATTTCTTTGGCTGAGGAAAAATTCCCTGAGTGGCGAGCGCTAACCCTTGCGGTTGATGTCAAAGGTGCTAGTGTTAACGAGCAGTCAGGATCAGGCAGCTAAACAGCCCGCCACTGCATCTTTCTTCAAGTTTCCAAATCCGGCAAATCGCCGCAAAGAAATGAGTAATAACCACATGGATGAAATCCAACAAGACAAGCCGGTTCGCCGCGCTCGTCGCGTCACCAGTGCAACTGCCAAGTCTGAGACCGAGTCAGCTCCTAAGACCGAGACCGAGTCAGCTCCTAAGACCGAGACCGAATCAAAGCCAGCACCAAAACGACGCACCACTAAAAAGCCTGCTGAGACCAAAGACTCAGACTCGAACACCAAAGAAGCTTCTGCAAAAGAATCAGGTTCGGAGCGAAATGAGTCGAAGAGCGAGGGCGGCGACGAAAAGTCAACCGCTGAGCGCTCTTCACAGCGTGAGGACAGGGAGACTCGCGGCAATGACCGCGACAACCAGCGCGAGCGCGATGATGACCGCAGGGGCAACTCTCGCAACCGTCGTGGGCGCTTCCGCGACCGCGATCGTAGACGTGGACCTCAGGAAGAGGCCGAGCCAGAAATTCTAGAAGATGATGTCTTGATTCCAGTTGCTGGAATCCTTGACGTCTTGGAGAACTACGCATTCTTGCGCACCTCCGGTTACCTGCCCGGATCCAATGACGTTTATGTTTCGCTGGGTCAGGTCAAGAAGTATTCAATGCGTAAGGGAGACGCGATTGTTGGTTCAATCCGTCAGCCTCGCGAGGGCGAGAACAACCAGCGCCAGAAATTTAATGCACTCGTCAAGATTGAATCAATCAACGGTCAGACCGTTGAAGAGGCAGCAGAGAGAGTCGAATTCAGCAAGCTGACACCGCTCTACCCAGACACCAGGCTGCGCCTGGAGACTGACTCTAAGAAGCTTTCAACTCGAATCATTGACCTGGTTGCCCCGATTGGTAAGGGTCAGCGTGGATTGATTGTTTCTCCTCCAAAGGCTGGAAAGACCCTGGTTCTGCAGGCCATCGCAAACGCGATCAGCACCAATAACCCTGAGGTTCACCTCATGGTCGTACTGGTCGATGAGCGTCCTGAAGAGGTTACCGACATGCAGCGCACCGTCAAGGGTGAGGTTATTGCCTCTACCTTCGACCGCCCCGCTGAAGACCACACCACCGTCGCAGAGCTTGCTATCGAGCGCGCAAAGCGCTTGGTTGAGTTGGGACACGATGTCGTGGTTCTTTTGGATTCGATCACCCGTTTGGGTCGTGCCTACAACCTAAGTGCTCCAGCATCTGGACGAATTTTGTCCGGTGGTGTTGATTCGTCAGCCCTCTACCCGCCAAAGCGCTTCTTTGGAGCTGCCAGAAACATCGAAAACGGTGGATCTTTGACAATCCTTGCAACCGCACTGGTTGAAACCGGATCCAAGATGGACGAGGTCATTTTCGAGGAATTCAAGGGAACTGGAAACATGGAGCTTCGCCTGTCTCGCCACCTGGCCGACAAGCGTATCTTCCCAGCCGTCGACATCAACGCATCTGGAACCAGGCGCGAAGAGATGCTGATGAGCCCACAGGAGACCAAGATCATCTGGAAGCTTCGTCGTGCACTAGCAGGCCTAGAGCAGCAGCAGTCCCTGGAGCTCGTGCTCTCACGCCTGAAGGACACCGCGTCAAACGTGGAGTTCTTGCTCAAGCTTGAGAAGTCAATGCCAGTTCCAGCCGAGACCGACGGAGAATAACTTGCTTGATTCGCTTGCAGGCCTAAGAGCCGAGCACGCGAAGCTGCAAGAGCAGCTCAGTGACTCGGCCATCCATTCAAACCCTGGAATGGCCAAGAAACTGAACCGTCGCTATGCCGAGCTCAGCGCAATCTTGGGAGCCCAAGATTTGGTTCTGCAGCTTACTGATGACCTAGAGGCGGCAAAGGAGCTAGCCAAGGAAGACTCTTCCTTTGCTGCCGAACTGCCGGTTTTGGAGCAGCAGTTGAACGAGGCTAACGAGAAGCTTCGTCGAATGCTGATTCCTAGAGACGAGGCCGATGGTCGCGACGTCATCATGGAAATCAAGGCAGGCGAGGGCGGTGCAGAATCTGCACTTTTCGCTGGCGATTTGCTCAGAATGTATCTGCACTACGCATCCTCAAAGGGTTGGAAGACAGAGATCCTGGACAAGACTGAGAGTGATCTTGGTGGCGTGAAGGATGTGCAGATAGCGATTAAGTCAAATGCCACCGATCCCGCTCAGGGCGTATGGGCGCACATGAAATATGAGGGCGGAGTTCACCGTGTTCAGCGTGTCCCAGCGACTGAGACTCAGGGCCGCATCCACACCTCAGCTGCCGGAGTGCTGGTTTTCCCCGAGGTTGATGTGCCGGAAGAGGTAGAGATTGCGGCGAACGATCTGAGAATTGATGTCTACCGCTCTTCAGGTCCCGGAGGCCAATCGGTGAACACCACCGATTCAGCGGTGCGTATTACCCACTTGCCGACCGGCATTGTTGTTGCAATGCAAAACGAAAAATCTCAGCTGCAAAACAAAGAGGCTGCCATGCGAATCTTGCGAGCCAGAATCCTTGCTGCTCAGCAGGAGGAGATTGAGGCGGAGCAGTCAGCGGCTAGAAAGTCGCAGGTTCGCACTGTAGACCGTTCGGAGCGTATTCGCACCTACAACTTCCCCGAGAACCGAATCGCAGATCACCGCACTGGTTACAAGTCCTACAACCTTGACCAGGTCATGGATGGAGCACTGGAACCGGTTGTTCAATCTTGCATTGAGGCGGATGAAGAGGCGCGACTCAAAGCGCTGGGAAATGACTAACCTCAGCTCATTTATAGAGCAAACCGCCGCGGCTTTTCAAGCCGCTGGAATCGAGAGTTCTCAAGTTGATGCCGAGCTGCTAATTGCCTTTGATCTAGGTGTTTCAAGAGGCCAATTGCAGGCAATGGCATTTCAGGGCGAAGCGTTTGAACCCAGCAAAAAACTGCTTGAGTTTATTGAACGCAGAACAAAGCGTGAACCACTGCAGCACTTGACCGGCAAGGCTTATTTTCGGAATCTAGCACTTGAGGTTGGCAAAGGTGTTTTCATACCCAGGCCGGAAACCGAAGCGGTTGTCGAAATAGCTATCGATTTCCTGAGAGATAAACCAGCGGCGAAAGTGCTTGATGTTGGCACCGGATCCGGTGCCATTGCAATCTCTATTGCAACCGAGTTGAATCTTGAAGTTGATGCGATTGAAAAAAGTGCACTGGCCGCGGCCTATGCCCAAAAGAACATCGAAGCCAACTTGGCTAAGGTGAACTTGCTGGTAGGTGATTTCAGAGAGCAGCCATTGGAGTTAGGTTCCTACGATCTTGTCATCTCCAACCCGCCGTACATTCCAAATAGTGCCATTCCAATTGACCCCGAAGTTCGTGATCACGATCCGGATATGGCTTTGTACGGTGGTGAAGACGGGTTGGATTTGATTCGGGAGATTGTTGATTTGAGCTGGCTATTGCTAAAGCCCTCGGGAATGTTGGCCTTAGAACATGCCGACGGCCAATCTGATTCGGTGCGTGAATTACTATTGGAAAACTGGCTAAAGCCCAGAGTTCATCCAGATCCGACTGGACGACTTCGCGCTGTTAGTGCGATCAGGTAAGTGGAGGCTCAATTGCAGCGAATCTATGACTGTGCGGTGGACACCGATCTGCTAACCGGCTTTCGTCAGGCCAAGGTTGCACTGCAGCGCCACGAGGTTGTCGTGCTGCCCACCGATACCGTCTATGGCATAGCGGCTGATGCGTTCAGTGCAAAGGGTGTAGAGCAATTGCTGAATATCAAGGGCAGAGAACGCACTATGCCGCCACCTGTCTTGATTCCAAAATTTGAGACCATGTCTGCGCTTGCGACGGACTTGCCGTTGGTTGCCAACCAGTTGGCATCCGCTTTTTGGCCAGGCGGTCTGACAATGGTTTTGAAGGCTCAGGCATCGCTCGATTGGGATCTGGGTGAGACCCGGGGGACCGTGGCGCTGAGGGTTCCAGATCACAAGATCACCTTGGCACTGCTTGAAGATGTTGGACCGCTAGCAGTTTCTAGTGCAAACACCTCTGGTAACCCAGCAGCGGTCAATGCCCAACAGGCCTTCGACTATTTCACCGACAAGGTTCCGGTTTATCTTGATGGTGGGGGTAGTCCCAAGGGCGAGGCTTCGACAATCCTTGACCTAACCCAAGTTCGCGACGGCGAGCCGATTCGCGTGCTGCGAAAAGGCGCAATCTCGTTGGAGCGGATTCGATCAGTGATTGGTGATGTGGAGCTAGAGGTCGACTAGTGCGCGCCTATCTGCTGGTTGCACTCATCACCGCACTGGTCACATATTTCTCGACCTGGTCAGTTCGTATTATTGCCAAGCGCTACAAAATCCACCCTGCAATCCGTGAACGTGATGTTCACAAGTCACCCACTCCTCGCATCGGCGGACTTGCCATGCTGCTCGGCTTGGTTGCCGGCATTGTTGCCGCCGGCAGCTTTGGTTGGTTCGAATCCATATTTCTAGATCCAGGGCCAATCCTCGCCATTGTTGGTGCAGGTGGGCTGATCGTGCTGGTCGGGCTGCTGGACGATTTGATTGAGCTCGACTGGACCGCAAAAATGGGCGGCCAGATGGCAGCAGCTTGGATTTTGGCGTCCTCGGGAGTGCAGATTGTTTCGCTACCAATTGGTGGTCTGACGGTGGGAAGTTTCGGGGTGTCTCTGGCGGTGACCATTTTTGTGGTGGTGCTGGTAATGAATGCGGTGAATTTCATCGATGGCCTCGACGGGCTGGCTGCTGGCGTTGTCGGGATTGGAACCTTTGCATTTTTCATCTACAGCTACGTGCTCGCGCAACAGACCTCGCCCTCAAACTACTTTTCGACCGCCGGCTTGGTTTCAGCTCTGATTCTGGGCATGGTTATTGGCTTTTTGCCCCACAACTTCCGCCCTGCAAAAATCTTTATGGGCGACTCAGGCGCGATGCTGTTGGGTTTGCTGATGGCAACAAGCGCGATCACGGTTACCGGGTCGATTGACCCTGCGACCGTGACCAGAAACGACCTTTTGCCTGCGCTGATTCCTTTGGCGCTGCCGGTTTTCATCCTGATCCTGCCGCTTTTGGACCTGTTGCTCGCTGTTGTGAGGCGCGTGAGGCGCGGCAAGTCCCCATTCGCTCCTGACAAAGAGCATCTTCACCACCAGCTGCAAGATATCGGCCACTCCCACCAGGGAGCGGTTTTGGTGTTTTACCACTGGACCGCACTGGTTTCGACCACCCTGCTGTTGTTCTTCTGGCTCGAGACTCCGCCTGTTATGGTCTTATTCGGAGCCTGGTTGATCTTGGCTCTTCTACACACCTACTGGCCCGTTTTCGCAAGGGTTCGCCGAGCAAGGAGAAGAGTTGGCAATAAGTAGCGCTCAGGATCTATTCAAAAAAGCGATTGTCTATGGCGCCATTTTGGCACTTGGAATTGCATCAATCGGGTCCTTGGTGTCGATGCTAACCGTTGGTGTCTCGGGAGTCTTTGCAGCACTGACTGGAGCTGCGATATCAACCGCGTTCAGCCTGATGACAATTTCATCGGTTTGGTTTGGTTCAAAATTGCCGCTAAATGGTTTCTATGCTCTGGTGCTTGGTGGCTGGCTACTAAAGGTTGTTCTATTCGGTGTCGTGCTTGCCACTTTGCAGGGTGCCGAAAACTTCAATGGACCAGTATTTTTCTTTGCGATTGTGGCCGGGGTTCTAGGGGGACTGGGGATCGATTCCTGGCTGGTTCTCAAGGCTCGAATCCCAACGGTCGACAATTAGCGAGAAATTTTTCCCGTTTGGCAATTTGCGCGCAAGAACTCTTATAAACTTTTCAAGAATTCCGTATCCATCCCGCGACGTTTTACGACGCCTGAGCCAGGAGAACGAAGCTGTTTAGTGTGCTAGGGCTTTTCGCGGCTGAAGAGGGTGAATACAAACCTCCGACAATTTACGAGTTCTACCCACCTGCCTTCTTGTTTGAGGGCACCCCATTCGAGATCAACCGAATCATGATGATTCGTTTGATTGTCATGGTTGCAATCATCGTTTTGTTCTGGGTCTGGACCTCCAAGTTCAACAAGGCTGTTAAGTCCGGCAATGTTGTTCCTGGTCGTTTCCAGCTTCTTGGCGAGATGGCGCTGAACTTTGTCCGCAAGGGCATTGCACACGACCAGCTGGGCGAAAAGGACGGTGAGCGGTTCCTGCCGCTTTTGACCACCATCTTCTTCATGGTGTTTGGCATGAACATCACCGGAATTATTCCGTTTGCCAACATTGCCGGAACCTCGGTAATTGGTATTCCTCTGGTCTTGGCCGCGGCCGCTTACGTGACATTCATCTATGCCGGCATGAAAAAACACGGCTTTAGATTCTTCTCGAACGCACTTTTCCCAGCTGGGGTTCCAAAGCCCTTCTACGTGCTCGTAACTCCAATCGAGCTACTCTCAACCTTTATTCTTCGTCCGGTCACTCTGGCGCTTCGTCTTTTGATGAACATGATCGCTGGACACCTCCTGCTGGTCTTGACCTTCTCGGCCACACACTTCTTCTTTTTCCAGACCGATGGGCTGTTCCCACTGTTCGGTGCGGGAACATTGGTTGCCGGATTCCTGGTTACATTGTTTGAGATCTTGGTCTCCACCTTGCAGGCCTACGTATTTACACTTCTGACCACTGTCTACATCCAGTTGGCATTGGCAGACGAACACTAAATAAACCCCCACGGAAGGAAATAAAGTGGACGCAGTAAACATCGCCGAGCTATCCGGCAACATCGCAGTGATTGGTTACGGCCTCGCTGCAATCGGTCCTGGTATTGGTGTAGGTCTGGTGGTTTCAAAGACCATCGAGTCCATCGCCCGCCAGCCAGAACTAGCAGGTCGTCTACAGGTGACCATGTGGCTAGGTATCGCCTTTACTGAGGCGCTAGCTCTTATCGGTCTAGCAACCCCATTCATCTTCGGATAAGCGAAAACTAAATGATTACCAGAATTTTTGCAGCAGCAGCACCAGAGGGTGGCGAATTGCCGAACCCACTGCTACCTGCTGACTATGACATCATCTGGTCATCGGTCATCTTCGTAATCCTGCTCACCTTCTTCTGGATTCGGGTGCTCCCGAGCTTTAAGAAGATGCTGGACGAGCGAGCCGCTGCGATTGAAGGCCGTTTGGCTGAGGCGGAGGCAGCTCAGAAGGCAGCCGAGGAGCGCACCGCGCTCGTCGAGGCCGAGCAGGCCCAGCTCCGAGCTGAGTCTTCTTCGATTCGCGAAGAGGCTCGCGCTGAAGGTGCCGCAATTTTGTCCGAGCTAAAGCAGCAGGCCGCCGCCGATGCTGAGCGCATGGTTGAAGTCACCAAGGCTTCGCTATCCGCTGAGCGCGATGCAGCCGCAAATGCTTTGCGAGGCGAGGTTGGTGCACTGGCAATTGAGCTGGCTTCTCGAATCGTTGGTGAGAAACTCAAGGACGACGCGGTGGCAAACCGAGTTGTTGATGAGTTCATCTCCGAGCTAGAGGGCAAGAAGGTATAACCGATGGCATCCAGCACCAGACAAGCTCGAATTGTTGCTCAAGCAGCGCTAGACGCCCTTGGCAACGTGAATTTGGCTACCGCTACCGAACTATTTGCAGCTGCCAACGCTTTGCACTCATCAAAGCAGTTGCGTGCCGCGCTATCGGATCCTTCCGCCGAGGCGGCCAGCAAGGAGCAGTTAGTTCACAAGGTATTTGGTGCCAAGGTCTCGAAAGAGGTTGTCTCGGTGCTTGTCTCGGTGGTTCAGGCTCGCTGGTCGTCCCCCAGGGACATGGCAGACAGCATGGAATCGCTTGGTGTGAGGGCCCTAGCTCGGTCTTCAAAGAACCTAGATGGGTTGCAGACTGAGCTGTTTGAGATTCAGCAGCTAGTTTCTTCAGACCCAGAGCTCGAGCTTTCGCTAAGTTCAACCAGGGCAACCGGTGAGCAAAAGCAGGCTCTAGTTGCCAGGCTTTTGAATGACAAAACCTCAGAAGCAGCCCTAGAGCTTTCGCTTCAGGCGGTGCAATCAAAAACCTACAAGCGATTCGCAGAAGTTCTGGAGCAGTATGGCTTCTGGATCGCTGAATTCGCTGGTGAGTCAGTGGCTCACATTCGGGTGGCACGAGAGCTCAGCCAGCCTCAGCTTGATCGACTAACCAAAGCACTGGCCGGCTACTTCGGGCGAGAGCTACAGATCAACGTCGAAGTTGATCCAGAGATCATTGGTGGTGTTCACATCGCTATCAACGGCGAGGTGCTAGACGCCACCGTCCTAACAAAACTACAGAACGCAAGATTGCAACTCGGCTGAGTTGAAACCAAATAAAGAAGCAGAGGACCCCATGTCAGAGCTAAAGATCAACTCGAATGAGATTCGGGATGCCCTGAACGACTTCGTTTCGTCTTATGAGCCCAGCTCTTCAGACAAGCAAGAGGTCGGCTACGTCATCGACGCAGCCGACGGTATTGCTCACGTCGAGGGTTTACCATCGGCGATGGCAAACGAGCTGTTGCGCTTTGCTGATGGCACCATCGGATTGGCGCTGAACCTGGATGAGCGCGAGATCGGTGTCGTTATCCTCGGTGAGTTCACCGCTATCGAAGAGGGCATGGAGGTTTACCGCACTGGCGAGGTGCTCTCAGTTCCCGTTGGTGATGCCTACATGGGCCGAGTGGTAAACCCACTAGGTGACCCAATCGATGGACTTGGTGAAATCAAGGGCGAGGGTCGTCGTGAGCTGGAACTTCAGGCTCCCGGTGTTATGGACCGCAAGAGCGTACACGAGCCACTGCAGACCGGTATCAAGGCTATTGACGCCATGATCCCAGTTGGTCGCGGACAGCGTCAGTTGATCATTGGTGACCGTCAGACCGGTAAGACTGCAATTGCAATCGACACCATCATCAACCAGAAGGACAACTGGGCTTCTGGCGACCCAGACAAGCAGGTTCGCTGTGTTTATGTGGCCATCGGTCAGAAGGGTTCCACCATTGCCGGTGTGAAGAGCGCCCTTGAAGAAGCGGGCGCTATGGAATACACCACCATCGTGGCTTCCCCCGCATCTGACTCAGCAGGTTTCAAGTACCTAGCCCCTTACACCGGAAGCGCCATTGGCCAGCACTGGATGTATGCCGGCAAGCACGTTCTGATTATTTTCGATGACCTTTCAAAGCAGGCCGAGGCGTATCGTGCAGTGTCACTATTGCTTCGTCGTCCACCAGGACGTGAGGCTTACCCAGGTGACGTCTTCTACTTGCACTCCCGTTTGTTGGAGCGCTGTGCGAAGCTGTCAGACGCCATGGGCGCCGGTTCGATGACTGGACTTCCAATCATTGAGACCAAGGCCAACGACGTATCTGCATTCATTCCGACCAACGTGATTTCTATCACCGACGGACAGATCTTCTTGCAGTCAGACCTCTTCAACGCGAACCAGCGACCAGCTATTGACGTTGGTATCTCGGTGTCCCGTGTTGGTGGTGCCGCTCAGGTGAAGGGAATCAAGAAGGTTTCCGGAACCCTGAAGCTGGAGCTTGCTCAGTACCGCTCACTTGAAGCGTTCGCTATGTTTGCATCGGACCTCGATGCTGCTAGCCGTCGTCAGCTAGAGCGCGGTGCGCGTTTGACTGAGCTACTAAAGCAGCCTCAGTTCTCGCCATACCCAGTTGAGGACCAGACTGTTTCGATCTGGGCTGGAACCACCGGCAAGTTGGATGAGGTGCCGCTGCAGGACATCCTGCGATTTGAGCAGGAGTTCTTGGACTACCTCAAGCGCAACACCGGCATCTTGACCACGATTCGTGAGACTGAGAAGCTCGAGGATGACACCATCAATGAGCTAGACAAGTCGATCGAACACTTCAAGAAGATGTTCCAGTTGCACACCGGTGAACCATTGGTAAAGACCGGAAAGCAAGCGGTGGAAGCCTTGGCCGATGAAGAAATCGACCAAGAGAAGATTGTTCGTCAGAAGCGATAGTCAGGTAAGGGAAAACTAATGGGAGCGCAACTTCGGGTCTACAGGCAGAAAATCAAGTCTGCCAAGACGACCAAGAAGATCACTCGCGCAATGGAGCTGATCTCGGCATCGAGAATTCAAAAGGCTCAGCAGCGAGTGGCGGCCTCGAATCCCTATACCCGGGCTGTTACCAAGGCAGTGTCAGCGGTTGCAACCTACTCAGATGTAGATCACCCGCTGACTCGTCACGTTGAGAACCCAACCAGAACCGCAGTGGTTATTTTCACCTCGGACCGCGGTTTGGCTGGAGCCTTCTCGTCCAGCGTTTTGAAAGAGGCGGAGTCCTTGATCAAGCGCCTGACTGATGAGAACCAGGAGATTGTTTATTACCTGGTTGGCCGAAAGGCAGTTGCCAACTTCAAATTCCGCCAGCGCAAATTCGAGGCGGAGTGGACAGGCGGAACAGACCTTCCAGAATTCTCAACCGCTCGCGAGGTTGCGGCGAAGGTCACCGAGAAGTTCATGCAGGATGCATCAGAGGGGGGAGTGGATCAGATTTACCTAATCGGTAACCACTTCGTCTCTATGATCCAGCAGGAGCCAAAAACCGTCAGGCTATTGCCGCTCGAGGTAGTAGAGGAGGAGGTCGCCGATTCAAGCGATGTCTTCCCGCTTTACGAGTTTGAGCCTGAGGTGGAGCAGGTGCTTGACTCACTGCTTCCGGTTTACATTGAAAACCGCATCTACAACGTGATGTTGCAATCTGCCGCTGCCGAGCACGCTGCTCGCCAGAAGGCAATGAAGAGTGCAACTGATAACGCAGACAAGTTGATTCTGAACTACACCAGGTTGGCCAACGCGGCTCGCCAGGCAGAGATTACCCAGCAGATTTCGGAAATTGTGGGTGGCGCTGACGCGCTGGTCACGGTGTCCGAGGACTAAGAAAGAGAAAGCACAATGGCCGAGAGCACAAAGACAGCAACGGGTCGTATCGCGCGCGTTAATGGACCGGTGGTTGACATCGAGTTCCCGCACGACTCGATCCCTGGAATCTACAACGCCCTGACCACGGAGATCGCCTTCGGTGACCAGAAGAGCACGCTGACCCTCGAGGTTGCGCAGCACCTGGGTGACGACCTGGTTCGAGCCATTGCGCTAAAGCCAACCGATGGTTTGGTTCGCGGCGGCATCGTTCACGACACCGGATCTCCTATCTCGGTGCCAGTTGGCGATGTGACCAAGGGCAAGGTATTCAACGTAATCGGCGAGGTGCTGAACGGTGAGCCAGGAGACAAACTAGAGGTCTCCGACCGCTGGCCAATTCACCGCACCCCACCAGCCTTTGACCAGCTTGAGTCCAAGACTCAGATGTTCGAGACCGGTATCAAGGTCATCGACCTGCTAACCCCTTATGTGCAGGGTGGAAAGATTGGTCTGTTCGGTGGTGCCGGTGTTGGTAAGACCGTTTTGATTCAAGAAATGATTTACCGCGTGGCAGAAAACCACGATGGTGTGTCGGTTTTCGCCGGTGTTGGTGAGCGTACCCGTGAGGGTAACGACCTGATCGAAGAAATGAAGGAAGCTGGCGTTCTCGAAAAGACCGCTCTGGTCTTCGGTCAGATGGATGAGCCACCTGGAACCCGTCTTCGCGTAGCACTTTCGGCACTAACCATGGCGGAGTACTTCCGCGATGTTCAGGGCCAGGACGTGCTTTTGTTCATTGACAACATCTTCCGTTTCACTCAGGCAGGTTCTGAGGTTTCCACGCTGCTAGGCCGCATGCCTTCCGCCGTGGGTTATCAGCCAAACCTCGCCGATGAGATGGGTATCCTGCAGGAGCGCATTACATCGACCCGTGGTCACTCGATCACTTCGCTGCAGGCCATTTATGTTCCTGCGGACGACTACACCGACCCAGCTCCTGCAACAACATTCGCTCACCTGGATGCAACCACTGAGCTAAGCCGTGAGATTGCAGCAAAGGGTCTTTACCCAGCTGTGGACCCACTGACTTCGACCTCTCGAATTCTGAACCCCGCCTACATCTCAGAGGAGCACTACTCAACTGCGATTCGTGTAAAGGCGATTCTGCAGAAGAACAAGGAGCTTCAGGAGATTATCGCCATCTTGGGTGTTGAGGAGCTTTCCGAGGAGGACAAGATCACCGTGTCTCGTGCTCGCAGGATCCAGCAGTTCCTGTCGCAAAACACCTACATGGCAACCAAGTTCACCTCCGTTCCTGGTTCGACCGTGCCGCTGAAGGACACCATCGAGGGCTTCTCGATGATTGCCAACGGTGACCTGGACCACGTTCCAGAGCAGGCATTCTTCAACTGCGGTGGCATTGATGATGTCATGAAGGCCTACGAGCGCATCAAGAAGGAAATCGGCTAGTGGCAAAAGACATTCAGGTCAACCTGGTAGCTGCTGACAGAGAAATCTGGTCGGGCGAGGCTTCCATGGTTGTAGCAAAGACATCGGTTGGTGAGATTGGTCTTTTGGCCGGCCACGAGCCGATGCTTGCGATCCTGGTGCCCGGAGAAATTCGAATCACTCAGAACGATGGCAAAAAGGTTGTTGCCACCAGTGAAGAGGGTGGCTTTTTGTCCATGGAACACGACACCGTAACCGTCGTAGTTCGCGACGCTAGCCTGAGCTAATTTTTGCTAATTCTGCTTCCGCCGTCAGAGACCAAGCGTCCTGGCGGCGTTGGCATTTCTATCGATAAGGTAGCGATAATCTGGGCCGCACTCGATCCTGCTCGTGAAAAGGTCATTGCGGCCCTTGAGCAGGTTTCCAAAGATCCCGAGCTGGCGGCTAAAGCCCTAAAGCTTGGGAAAAAATCGTTGGTCGAGGCGAACAAGAACCTCTCACTTTGGTTCTCACCAACAATGCCTGCCCTAGAGCGCTACACCGGAGTGCTCTATGACGCACTCGACTATCAAACGTTGAGCAATGAGGCTTTGAAGCGAGCGGGGGACCAGCTCTTTATTCAGTCGGCGCTCTTCGGGCTAGTTCCTGCAATGGAGCAAATACCTGACTACCGCCTTTCGGCCGACAGTAAGTTGCCGGGGGTCAATCTGAAAAAACTATGGCAAGAGGCGCACCTCGCCGTCTGGCCAAGGCTTGTAGGTCCAGTGTTGGACATGCGCAGCGAAAGTTATGTGAATCTCAACCCTGTTCCGGAAAGTCTTGAGAGTTATTTTGTCGAGGTGGTCGATCAAAATAGCGGGCGAGCGCTAAACCACTTCAATAAAAAGGCCAAGGGCGCATTTGTTCGGTCTGCTTTGATGAACGGGCTTGATTCAATCGATGACTTAAACTCACTCGCCAGCAAGGCTGGACTTGGTTTCCAGCTTGCCGGCGACAGAGTTGTGCTGAGTGTTCCGAAGGGGTTCTAGCCCAGGGGTTCCTCATCCAAATAGGGCATGATTTCAAACTCGTAGGGTTCAGGAAGTTCAATGACACCCTCCTGCAAGGAGATGATCGAATCAAACCAGCCCTGGTCGTTGAAGAGGATGTAACCGGGGACGAACCAGTAGTTGCCTGCCGCATCAAAGACCGAAAGCGTCGCTGTTTGCGCACTTTCTACTCTCAGTTCGATCTGCTCGGGTTCGAGGTTGGTGCCTTCTGGTTCGGGTGCGATGTCTTCAACTGCAATTTCTGCATCACGAGCCATTGGGTTGGCCTCGCCTTCATAGGCGATAGCCATGTCCTCGTAGAAGGAGGAAGGCGCTGATCCATACCAACGACCATCTGCGATTCGTGACACCGCATCAAAAGCGCTCACGGTGTCAAACTCGCCACGCTCCACCAGTCGGAAGCTATAGCCGGCGAGATAGTTCAGAGTGCCCCGTGCATCCCAACTTGCGTAGAAATCCATGCCGGTATTGATTCCGTTTTGGACATTTGCAAAGCTCACCGAGGCGCCCCACTCATTGCGCCAGACGTTTGCAGTTGAGCTGTCGACTGCGAATCCAAGCTCAGCAAAAACAGAGCTTGCCTGTGCGATGAGGTCTGATTCAATCGGAATCAAATCAGGCGTTGGTTTCGGATCGCAGCTCGCATCTCTGAGTGTCACCCCATCCTCATCGGCAGCGGAGATGCAGCTATAACTCTCAGCATCCCAGGTCGAGAAGTACCAATTTCCAGCCCCTGAGAAGTAGATTCCCAGCGATGTATTGCCCTCTTGGATTGAGTAGGAGGGATATTCCTCCGTTGCCCACTCATCGAACTTTGGCTCAGCTTCGATTCCAAAGAACTCGGCTAGGCGAGTCAGAAGCTCAATTGGGTCACCAGTGAGCTCAGCCTGATAGACCTTGCCTCTACCGGTCTCCATCGAAAGCTCGCCAGGAATGTAGTTGTATTGAATGCTGGGCCAAATCATCATGCTGTCAGAGGCAATTCGCCCGGATTCAGTAGTTGCCATGCCACTCGAGGCATCCGCGCTCATCGAAGTGGATTGGCCAGAGCCTGCAAGGGTAAAAAGTGGCTCATTTGCTGCCGGCTGGAAAAGCGACACCGAGGTCACGGCAAGACCAACAATTGACAGCGAGGCGGCTGCCATTGTGAATCTTGCAAGCTTGAAGTTGGTCAAGCGCTTTTTCTTGCTTAGGGCAGCCTGAGCAACAAGCCCCTCGTTTAGCTCTGGGGCAGATCGACCAGGGTCAGCGCTCTGTAGGCGTTTGCGTAGCTCTAATTCTTCGTTCATATCTTGGTTGTGTATCAATGCACTAATTACTTTCAGCTATTTGAGCTTTTAGGTTCGTTCTGGCACGAGATAGTCGGATGTTTGCCGCGTTCTCACTGATTTCAAGAACCTTTGCTATCTCGCTAACCTCTAGGCCTTCGAAAGACCACAGCGCGAGAATCTCTTGCTCCTTGATGTTTAGTTTTCGCCAAGCCTCAGCCAAGTCGAGATCGGCTATAGCAATTGATTCGGCCGATGGTGCGCTAGTTGGCTCTTGGAGGGTCGCAAGAATTCTGGTGCGACCCGTTTGCTTACGGTGATGATTTGAGATCAGATACCTTGCGCTTTTATAAAGCCATGGCAACTCAAAGCCAGGTTCAATCTGTGAGCGCTTTGACCAGGCAAGTTCAAACAGGTCTGCAGCTAGATCCTCGACATCGCTCGAAGCGACTCGACGAGATAGGAATTTCGAAACCTCAGGCAATAGCGCGCGAAATACCGAATTGAATTCTTCGGGTGACATTAGACCTCCAAAGGTTTAATGTAGCGAGCTAGCAGATTTTTTCAGGGACGCAAGAAACAACCCGGAGCGTGGTCTTGAACCATGCCTGTTGATTGCATGAGCGCATACATCGTCGTGCTCCCGACAAAGCTAAAGCCAAGTCGCTTCAGCTCCTTGCTCAGCGCATCGGATTCAGGGCTGTTGGCGCGCCATTCAAACTCGCTCTCCGGTGTGAGTGGCTGATTTGGAGCGAAGGACCAAAGTAATTCCGTAAGGTCAATCTCTTGTTCGAGGATTACCTGAGCGTTGCTGATTGCCGATCGAATCTTGGCCCGATTGCGAATGATGTCGGTGTTCACCATCAGATTCTCGACCTCGCGATCGCTGATAGCCGCTACTTTCAAGACATCAAAGCCGTGAAAGGCAGTTCTAAAGCCCTGGCGGCGCTTCAAGATGGTTAGCCAGCTCAGTCCAGCTTGAAAACCCTCTAGGCAGATTTTTTCAAAGAGTGGGTTTTGTCCAACGGTCTTGGTGCCCCATTCAGTGTCGTGGTATTTCACATAGGTAATGTCATCGCTGAGCCACCCGCACCGAGTCAGACCATCGTCAAATTCCCTGGTTAGATTCACCGGTACTCGACCCGCTCGTGATCCAAGAGCCAGAGCTTCGTCTTCAATCCCTGTCCTCCTGTGTAGCCGGTCAGCTTGCGGTTCGATCCTAAAACTCGATGACAGCCAATCAGTAGCGGAACCGGATTGGCTCCCACGGCCCCGCCTACAGCTCTGTATGCAGCAGGTTTTCCAAGGGCCGCTGCGATGTCGCCATAGCTCATGGATTCGCTGAATCCAATTTGGGTAATTTGATTCCAGACGGCCTTTTGAAATGCAGTTCCATGCAGGTCGTAGTCGAGGTCAAACTCAGTCCTGCCGCCTGAAAAGTACTCCAGGAGCTGCCTGGCAGCGGAATCCGAATGCCTGCTGGCGGCTTTCGACTCAGTGAACTCGCTGCGAACTTTTTCAGGAGGAAGAATCTCGACGTTGCTCACACCGAGCTCTGTTGAGCCAATAGCAATGTTGCCAATTGGAGTCTCAATAACACGAACCGCTTGTAGTGAAGTCATGGTCTCCATTGTGCTGAGTCTTACTGTCGATTGGTGAGGTTTTTTGCGAATCTGTGGAAAACTCAATCTCTCCACAGATTTTGATTCGTTTGCCGCAGGTAGGTCGCACGCGTGCATTGTTGTGTTCATGAATCTTTTGTTCCTGTTGCCTTCCCTCGGTTATGGCGTGATGCTCTTCACCACAACTGGCAACGCGATGTTGCTGTGGCTGTCAATGGCAACCATGGCAGTCTGGCTGATCCACTCTCAGCGCAAAAGCCTTGATTTAGATAAGCCAATCTCTTTTACTCATGGACGCGTCTGGATTGGAGATCGGCGCCTGGGCTTATTTCCACCGCTTTGGGGTAGTGAAATTCGGAACCGAGTGTTTTCGGCAGCTTTTGAAACTCAGCCGCTTGTTGGAATCGATCTAGAAGCTACCTTCAAATCGCAAATTGGTCTCACCGCTGAGGGAGGCGCTCTGTTGCAGCCAATAAACCCACTCGCGCCGCATGCAATCCTGATTGGGCCCACAGGTTCTGGAAAGACAGAGCTGATGAAGCTCATTGCCTCTCAGTACGAATCTGAGATTTGGGCTATCGACTTCAAAGGGGGAGCTGGCTTTGGTCAGTTTCCGAAAGTCACAGAACTCGTCACCGATCGGAATCTGCAACGACTGGAACTGATGTCAGATCTTGTTTCCAAGCGTCAACAGCAGCCTGCAAACCCGCGACTATTGCTTGTGGTTGATGAGCTCGGGGAGGCTCTCAGGGAGCCTAAGGTGGCCCGACTGGTTGAACAGGTCGCATCAAAGGGGCGCTCTCTGAACGTGATGCTACTCGCCGCGAACCAAACCCTGAGCCAAATCCCCAGAACCATTTGGGTGAACTGTGCCAATAGATTCTCTGTTGCCGCTGATTTGGTTGACAGATCCCAATTGGGTTTTGCGGGCAAGCCCACAGCAAGCATCGAGGGGCTCTTCACAGCTGAACTGTGGCAAGCGGGAAAGCAAGTTGGTTTTGGCTTTCCAGTTGGCCTCAGCTATGAGAAAGCTGCCTCGGAAGTTCCCGAGACCACAAACCCCTTGCTCTCTAGAGTTTCGACCAGGCCTCTGTAAGAACTTTGCGCAGGATGCGCTCTAGTTCATCGAATTCTTTTGGCCCAATTGTCAACGGTGGAGCGAGTTGAACTACCGGATTGCCTCGATCATCGGCACGGCAGTAAAGTCCCTCTGCCCAAAACGCTCCGGGCAAGAATCCTCTGAGTAACTTCTCGGCCTCTGCTGGGGTGAGCGTCTCTTTGGTCTTCTTGTTTTTGACAAGCTCGATCGCGAAGAAGTAGCCATCGCCGCGAACATCACCAACGATTGGAAGGTCGTGAAGTTTCTCAAGAGTCTTGCGGAAAATGGGCGAGTTCCTGTTGACGTTCTCCACTATCTTTTCGCGATCGTAAATGTCTAGGTTGGCAAGTGCCACTGCACACGCAACCGGGTGAGCGGCAAAGGTGTAACCGTGTGGGAAAGTCACGGTGCCCTCCTTGAAGGGCTCGAAGAACTTCTCCTTCAAGAACAGCGCACCAAGTGGGGCCGATGCATTGGTGATGGCTTTTGCAGTGATCATCATGTCTGGCTGAATGTCATAACGCTCCGAGGCAAACATGTGACCTGAGCGCCCGTAGCCGGTGATTGTTTCGTCAGCAACCAAAATGACGTCGTACTTCTGGCAAATCTCTCGTACTCGGCGGAAATAGCTTGGGTGTGCGGTGAAGCAACCGCCAGAGTTTTGAATCGGTTCGACGTAGAAGGCTGCAACGGTGTCTGGACCCTCAAACAAAATTGCCTCTTCAACCCGATTCGCAGCCCATAGGCCGAACTCCTCCTCGTTCTTGAACCTCGGGTCTGCTCTGTAGAAGTTGGTGTTTGGGACTCGGAATGTTGAGGGGACCAGTGGCTCAAACATTTGCTTCATGGCTGCGATGCCCGTGATTGAAAGAGCTCCGTGACTGGTGCCATGGTAGGCAGTCATTCTCGAAATCACCTTGGTCTTGGTTGGCTTTCCTGTCAGCTTGAAATACTGCTTCGCAATCTTCCAGGCAGACTCAACGGCTTCGCCGCCACCGGTGGTGAAAAAGATTCGGTTTAGGTCTTTGGGTGCATAGGAGAGCAAGCGCTCTGCCAGTTCAATGGCCCTTGGGTGCGCAAAACCCCAAAGCGGCATGAAGTCGAGCTCCATCGTCTGCTTGGCAGCGGCTTCAGCCAGTTCAATGCGGCCGTGACCTGCGTTGACTGCAAACAAGCCTGACAGCCCATCGATTACTTTGCGGCCCTTGGTATCGATGATGAAGTGACCCTCACCACGCTCGATGATGTTAATGTCCTTGCCGTTGAAGAACGGCGAGTGGCGAGTGAAGTGCATCCAGAGGTGCTCTTTTGCGCTGTTTTGCATCATGGCATCGCTCACCGGCTTGCCGGCTTGCATCGCCTCAAAGAGCTTTAGCTCTCTGGATCCGGTGGCTTGATGCTTGGAGCGCTTTTTTGAGCCAAAGATTTTGGCTAGTGGGTTAGCTCGCTCTTGAATCGTCATTGATTATCACTTCTTCGCTTTATGCGGTTCGCTCGTTACCGAGTGCCCCAGTTGTAGAACTGCTTATGTAGTTTTAGGTAAACAAAAGTCTCAGTGGAAATCACATGCTCGAGAGATCTAATTTGCTCATTGATTAACGAGATTAGGTGCTCGTCGTTCTCGCTGACAACCTCGGCCAGAATATCAAATGACCCGGCGGTCATCACCACGTAGTCAACTGAGGGGATCTGAGACAGGGCGTCTGCGACTTTGGTGGCATTCCCCGAGCACTTGATGCCAATCATTGCCTGCCTGGAGAACCCCAGTCGCAGTGGGTCAGTCACAGCAACGATTTGCATGACGCCGGACTCTGTTAGCTTCTGCACTCGCTGCCTGACAGCGGCCTCTGAGAGTCCGACCACCTTGCCGATTTCGGCGTAGGACTTTCGACCATCGTGCTGCAGTTGCTCGATGATCTGCTTTGAAACATCGTCTAGTTGGGACTGTTTAGCCCGAGCCATGCGTGACATGTGTCGAGTATGGCACTTTTTCCATGCAATTTCCCCCTATTCCGCAGTTTTTCCTCTCTGGAGATGCGAAATCGGGGCAGTTTTTGGTTTTGACTTTGGAAATGCTCATTTCGGGGTTAGAGTCAAAGCATCAATCTCAAAGAGGAGTTATCAAAAGTGGCGCCTAAGCAACTGCAAAACTTCGTTGGTGGCAAGTATGTGACCCCAACCTCAGACAAGAACTCACCCGTTATCAACCCCTCGACAGAGGAGACCTACGCTCATGCGGCCGTTTCCAACGAGGCAGATGTTAACCACGCCTACGAAGTTGCGCAGAAGGCCTTTGAGAGCTGGTCCCAAACCACCCCCGGTGAGCGTCAATTGGCGTTGTTCCGGATCGCTGATGCACTAGAAGCTCGTGCCGAAGAGGCCGCCGACGTTGAGTCTGAGAACACCGGTAAGCCACGCGCCACTCTCGTTGACTACGAAATGGCACCGTCGGTTGATCAAATCAGGTTCTTTGCGGGAGCCGCTAGAAACCTGGAGGGTCGCGCAACCGCTGAATACACCCGCGATCACACCTCATCTATTAGGCGCGAGCCGATTGGCGTGATCGGTCAGGTCACCCCTTGGAACTACCCGCTGAACATGGCGGTCTGGAAGTTCGCACCTGCTATTGCAGCGGGTAACACGATTGTTTTGAAGCCCTCAGACACGACCCCAGCCTCAACGCTGTTGCTTGCTGAGATTGCAAGCGAGTTCTTGCCCGAGGGCGTTTTCAATGTCATAACCGGTGACAGGGACACTGGTCGCGCGATGATCGAGAACAAGATTCCGCAGATGGTTTCAATCACCGGATCGGTTCGTGCCGGCATGGAAGTCGCCAAGAGCGCTGCTGCGGATCTAAAGCGTGTTCACCTTGAGCTCGGTGGCAAGGCGCCGGTCATCGTGTTTGACGACGCTGATTTCGAGAAGGCAGCTGCGGGGATTGTCGCAGCTGGATTCTTCAACGCTGGCCAGGACTGCACAGCAGCAACCAGACTTTTGGTTCACGAGCGTGCTTACGACAACTTCATGGCAGCACTGCTTGCAGAGGTGAAGGCATCGGCGAAGGTTGGCATGCCCTCTGACCCTGATGTCCTGTTCGGGCCAGTGAACAATGCTGGCCAGCTAGAGCGAGTGAAGGGCTTCATCGACCGATTGCCAAGCCATGCACGCATCGAGCATGGTGGATCGCAGATTACGGGCAAGGGTTACTTCATGGAACCAACAGTGCTCTCGGGCTTCAAGCAGGATGATGAGCACATTCAAGAGGAAATTTTTGGGCCTGTTCTAACGGTTCAGAAGTTCGCATCTGACGAGCAGGCTTTGAAGTGGGCAAACGATGTTCGCTATGGTCTTGCTTCCTCGGTTTGGACCTCGAACCACACTCGTGCGATGCGCTTCGCCAAGCACCTTGACTTCGGAGCGGTGTGGATTAACACCCACATCCCTCTGGCTGCAGAGATGCCGCATGGTGGCTTTAAGCACTCCGGTTACGGCAAGGACCTCTCGCACTATGGCTTTGAGGACTACACCCGCGTCAAGCACGTGATGCACTACATCGGAGACTAAAAGTAAAGATTAGATTTCGTGGCTAACAATGAAGCAAAGTTTGTGACAAACTTTCACTTACTTCCATCAAAGGTGGTTGGCCTAGAAACAACAGAGCTTGCCGCAAGGCGAGAATTAGGAGAAATGCAATGAAGCGAGGACTTCCTCAAGACCCAATGCTCGCAGAGCTAGTCACCATGGCTCGAAAGCACCAGATTTCTAGGCGCACCGCGTTAGCGGGTATCGGTGGTACCGCAGCGGCACTGACTCTGGCCTCTTGTGCTCCAGCAGAGCAGGGTCTGACCCCGGCCACTGATGTTTCAGACACCGAGAAGGTTTTGACCTGGCACAACTGGCCTGCATACATGGATGAAGACGACGATGGCAACTACCCAACTCTTCTTCGCTTCCAAGAGCAGAGCGGAATCAGTGTTGACTACCGCATCGAAATTGACGACAACGACACCTGGTATGCCAAGGTCAAGGACCAGCTAGAGCTTGGTCAGGACATCGGCGCTGACATCGCTTGCCCAACCGGCTGGATGGCTTCCCGTCTTCAGAACCTGGGTTTCTTGCAGACTTTCGACAACGCAAACATGCCAAACAAGGTCGCAAACTTGGCCCCTAGCTACCTAGGCAGCGCAGATGATCCAGACCGCATCTACTCAATTCCTTGGCAGGCTGGCTTCGCCGGAATTGGTTACAACAAGGCCCTGTACAAAGAGGTAACCGGTAAGGATGCCCCAGGAAGCGTTGCAGACCTTTGGGCTGCAGAGCTAAAGGGACGCGTTGGTCTGTTGTCCGAGATGCGTGACTCAGTAGGTATCGTTCTGATGAGCCAGGGCATCGACATCTCCTCCGCATCCTCGTTGACAGAGGATGCATTCATGGTTGCTATCGAAGAGATCAAGGCTCAGATTGATGGCGGTCAGATCTTCAACGTTCGCGGTAACAGCTACCTAGATGACCTAGCCACCGGCAACATCATTGCCTCCACCGCATGGTCAGGCGACATCACCGTTCTGAACTACGAGTCCGGCACTGACGAAGACCCAGAGCCATTTGGCTTTATCTTCCCAGATTCCGGTGCAACTTTGTGGGCAGATGTGTTCGTGACCCCAATGGGCGCAACTCACAAGCGCAATGCTGAAGAGCTAATCAACTACTACTACGACCCAGTGAACGCTGCTGAGTTGGCTCTTTGGGTGAACTACATCACCCCGGTAGTTGGTGCCCAGGATGTCGCAGCAAGCGAAGATCCAGAGTTGGCCGAGAACCAGCTGATCTTCCCAAACGCTGACACTCTTGCAAAGTCCAAGGCATTCCGGTCACTGACTGGCCAGGAGGAGCAGCGCTTCTCATCGGCTTGGCAGAACCTATTGCTAGGCGCCTAGTTGTCAAATAACTTCGTTGCTCAAGGGCAAGATCTTGAGCTCCAAGGTATTCGCAAAGAGTTCCCCGGCTTTGTTGCGGTCAATGATCTTGACCTCAAGATTCCGGCCGGGGAGTTCTTTGCGCTATTAGGCCCCTCAGGGTGTGGCAAGACAACAACGTTGCGCATGATCGCTGGACTCGAGAGTCCGAGCGCCGGAAAGATCTTGCTCGGTGGTAAGGATGTAACCAACACCAAGCCACACGAGCGTCCGGTCAACACAGTGTTCCAGAACTACGCGCTGTTCCCTCACATGAGTGTCATTGAGAACGTTGCATTTGGTCTTCGTCAGAAGAAAGTTGCGGAGCCACTCAAGCGAGCGGCAGAGGCACTTGCAATGGTTGAGCTGGAACACCTTGGTGAGCGCAAACCTCAACAGCTGTCGGGTGGACAGCAGCAGCGAGTTGCTCTTGCGCGAGCCATGGTCAACAGGCCATCGCTTTTGCTGCTTGACGAGCCGCTGGGTGCCTTGGATCTCAAATTGCGAAGGCAGATGCAGATCGAGCTAAAAGCCATTCAAATGGAGGTCGGTCTCACCTTCCTGCACGTTACTCACGATCAGGAAGAGGCCATGGATATGGCTGACACCGTTGCGGTCATGAACCAGGGTCACATTGAGCAGATGGGTGCTCCGGAGGCTCTTTATGACAGGCCAAAGACCGCTTTTGTTGCAAAGTTCTTGGGGCAATCCAACATCTTTGTCGGTGACGTTGTTGAGAGCAACGAAGTGGTAAGCATCAGCTATAACCAAACCAAGCTCTCAGCCCTAGCTAAACGATGTGAAAAGACCAGTGGCAAAGTGGCGTTTGGAGTGAGACCTGAGAAGGTACAGTTCCACGAAGAAAAGCCAGCTGATGCGGCGGGGCTAAATATTTTGGGGCCTGGTCAAATAACCGACATTAGGTTTACCGGAGTTTCCAATCAGTATCAGATCGAGATCCCAGGCGTTGGTGAGATAACAGTGTTCGCTCAGAACATCGGCCGCTCGCCAGTAGTGGAACTAGGTGCAACCGTATGGGTTAGCTGGAAGGTCGAGCACAGCTTCGGTCTATCGGATTTGCCCACCGGATCTGAAATCGAAGAGTAGCGATGGCCTTTGTAGCATTTGGCCAGTCAACCCCTCAAAAGCAGCAGGGGCCCACAAAGTCTGGTCGCATCGCGCTTGTGCTTCTAACGCCCGGTTTGGCATACCTCGGTCTTTTCTTCATCACCCCGCTGATTTCACTGATTACAACATCCCTGAAGGCCCCTAGCGCCTCCGGAGTGATCGGGAGATACGACCTGGCCTTTGAGCTTGGCAACTATGGCTTTGCCATCAGTCAATATGCTCCTCAGATTTTCCGCTCTTTCACCTATGCGCTTATAGCAACGATTGTCGCGCTGTTGATTAGCTATCCGATTGCGTATTTCATTGGAGTCAAGGCTCGAAACAAGCCGCTACTGCAGGGACTGCTGCTGACCCTGGTTATTGCTCCATTCTTCATTTCTTTCTTGCTTCGAACTTTCGCATGGAAGCAGATCTTTTCAAACGATTCCTTCATCGTGAACCTACTTAAGAACGTTGGGATTTTCGGAGCGGATACCAACATCATCGGCACCGACTTTGCGGTTGTCTTTGGGCTGGTTTATAACTTCATTCCGTTCATGACTCTGCCGATTTATGCAAGCCTGGATCGGTTGGACATTCGATTGGTGGAAGCTGGCGGGGACCTTTATGCGAACCCCGCGACCGTGTTCTGGAAGATTACCTTCCCGCTTTCTCTACCCGGAGTTATTTCCGGCACACTGCTGACCTTCATTCCAATCAGCGGTGACTATGTCGTGGCAAGCCGAGATTTCCTGGGGTCATCTTCAACGGCCATGATCGGAAATGTGGTTGAGACTAACTTCCTGAGAATTCAGGACTATCCAACGGCCTCAGCACTCTCGGTGATGCTGATGGCAACGATTGTCGTGCTGGTCTCTGCCTACGTCAGACGAAGCGGAACGGACGATCTACTATGACCCGTTTCTCACTTGGCAAGTACCTGCTGCCTACCTACGTAGCGCTAACTTTCTTGTTCTTGATGATTCCAATCGGATACACGTTCGTGTTCTCGTTCAATGACTCGATCAAGTCCAATATCATTTGGCGTGGCTTCACTTTGGACAACTGGTTAGACGTTTGTAACCAGGCCGAGGTCTGCACCGCCTTCGGTAACTCGATTTTGATTGCAGTCAGTGCAACGGCTGTCTCAACAGTGCTGGGCACCATGATCGCCATTGCTCTGGTGCGCTACAGGTTCAAGTTCCGAAGCGCCACTAATTTGCTCCTGTTTCTGCCACTAGCAACCCCTGAGGTTGTCATGGGGGCCGGCCTTGCTGCACAGTTTTTGGACTTCGGCTGGCCAAAGGGTCTACCGACCGTCATCATTGCTCACGTGATGTTCACGCTGAGCTTCGTGGTCGTCACGGTTAAAGCGAGAGTTGCAACCTTAGACCCAGCCCTTGAAGAGGCTGGCAAGGATCTATATGCAAATCCCACTCAAGTTTTCCTAAAGGTCACTCTTCCGTTGTTGCTACCGGGAATTTTGGCTGCTGCGATGCTTGCTTTCGCACTTAGTTTTGATGACTTCATCATCACCCAGTTCAACTCCGGAGCGGTTGACACCTTCCCGAAATTTGTCTACACCGCAGCGGCCAGGGGTATTCCACCAGAGGCAAACGTGATTGGCTCATTCGTGTTTATCGTGGCAATCGCGATTGTGGTGAGCGTTCAGGTTCGCTCCTCACTAAAGCGCAAGAAGCTAACCAAATAGTTTTTTGGCGGCGGCCTCGAAGTGCTCGTGGTGTCTTTCGACATCGGCAAGTGTTGCCTCCGGAGAGAACAGAGCCATGTTGTGAAACGGTGTCATTAGCACCCCGTGATTTATGGCGTGAAGCTGAAGGAATTGTTGCAGCTCAAAATCCTCGGCATCCGCCGCTTCGCGACCGGTCAAAGGAGCGCTTTCTCGGAAGCTAAATTCGGCTCGACAACCAATCCGAGAGACCTGCCAGGGAAGCGAGTACTGATCAATTACTTCCTGGACCTTCGACTCCCAATCTGTCGCCATCTGGGTCATGTGAGCGAAGTTTTGTTCGGTTAGGACCTCAGACAACGTTGCGTTCACCGCGGCCATTGAAAGTGCATTACCTGCCAAAGTTCCACCAACGCCGCCAACGTCGATAGTTTCTAGGTTTAGGGCGTTTGAAATTCGATCAGCAAGTTTTTGACTCATGCCAAATGCGCCGACAGGGATTCCTCCACCTATGGTCTTTCCAAGAACTACGGCATCAGGCTTCAGATCTAAATCACCAGTCATCCCGCCAACGCCTGCTGAGAGGGTGTGGGTTTCATCCAGAATCCAAATCACGTCGTATTTTTTACACAGAGCCTGAAGGCCTTCGAGATAGCCCGGTTCAGGCAATACGATTCCGATGTTGGTCAGGGCCGGCTCCATTAGCAGGGCGGCAATCTCGCCTGACTGAAACGCCTTTTCAGCAGCATCTAGGTCATTGAATGGTATTGACCAGGTGGTCTGATTTAGCTCGGTTGGCCTTCCAATGTTGTCTTTTCTGGCAACGGTGTTTCCATCATCGTCCAGTACTGCAAAGGTTTCATCTACTGTTCCGTGGTAGCACCAATCGTGAACGGCAATCTTCCTCCGTCCCGTCACCTCACGCGCATAGCGAATTAGGTGGCGGTTTGCATCCGTTGCACTGAGGGTAAATTGCCAAATTGGGACACCGAAGCGATCTGCCAGGATGCTGGCGTTTTGCTGTGCTTTTTCAGTGGGGAGCATCAGGGTTACGCCATTGGCGACTTGCTCCTGCACCGCTTTCACAGTTGCATCTGGGGAGTGGCCAGTCATGGCGCCGGTGTCGCCCAGGCAGAGATCTGTGAAATCGTTGCCATCAATGTCTTTGAAATGGGAACCCTTGGCGCTCTGGACATAGAGCGGGAATGGCCCCGGCCACTTCTTCATCCAAATCATGGGCACGCCGCCAAGCAGATTGGCCGTGGCGCGCTCGTGAGCGGCCTTTGACCCAGAATGCTTTGCTACGTAAATTTCAACTTGTTCTTGATACAGCGCCTCTAGACGCTCGCGATTGGCATAGCCGCTCACAATGAATCACCTTCGATTCCTAGTTCGATTCTCGGCTCTGATTGGCCAAAAACCACTCTAAGGGGTGACTCAGGAGATTTTTGCCAGCCCGACCGCCAGCACATCAAGTGCATCATTGAGTAGCTCATCTGAGATAGCCAATGGCGGCAAGAATCGAATCACGTTGTTGTAGGTGCCAGCGTTGAGAATCAGGACACCGTTTTGGTGGCAGTGCTTCATTAGCTCAGTTGTGGCCTCAGCGTTCGGTGCCTGAGTCTCTGGGATAACCAGCTCGATGGCCTGCATGGCTCCCTTACCTCGAACATCTCCGATGATTGGGTAGCTGTTGCGCAGTGCGTTTAGCCTTCCCTCGAGCATCTCTCCGATTTGCAAGGCTCTTTGGAACCAGTCTCCTGTTGCATACTGCTCCATAACGGCAACTCCTGCCGCGAGAGCGGTGGGGGAGCCACCAAATGTGCCACCTAGACCTCCGGCGTGAGCCGCATCCATGATCTCTGCTCTGCCAACCACACCTGATAGCGGCATTCCACCGGCGATACCCTTTGCAACCGTTAGCAGGTCAGGTTCAAAACCTTCCTCCCATGAGCTTGCAAACCAGGCACCGGTTCTCGCCATGCCAGACTGAACCTCGTCGGCCACCATTACGATGCCGTTTGCCTTGCACCAGGAGTCAAGCGTCCTCAGGAAGCCAGGTGCGGGAACAATAAAGCCACCTTCGCCCTGAATAGGTTCGATGAATACTGCGGCCAGCTGGCCAGCTCCAACGCGCTTTTCTAGATAGGTGATCGCTCTAGTCGCAGCCTCTTCGCCAGTCATGCCGGCTGGATCGCGGAAGGGGTAGCTCATTGGAGCGTGGTGAACGCTTCCAGCCAGTGGACCAAACCCGGTTCCATAGGGGTGAGCTTTGAAGTTCATGGACATCGTGAGGTTAGTGCGGCCGTGGTAAGCGTGGTCAAAGACTGCAATCTCGGTGCGAGAGGTGGCCTTGCGAGCAATCTTCACGGCGTTTTCAACAGCCTCTGCTCCAGAGTTGAAAAAGGCTGCCTTCTTCTTGAAATTACCCGGGGCAGCTTGAGTCAACAGCTCAGCGGCTCGAACGTAGCCCTCGTAGGGTGCGACAGTGAACAACGTGTGAGTGAATTTGGCAACTTGCTGCTGCACTGCTTCGACCAGCTGAGGGTTTGTGTGGCCAATGGTGACCACTCCGATTCCAGAACCCATGTCGATTAGCTGATTGCCATCAGCATCTTTCAAGATGGCCCCGTGTGCCTCGGTGATAAAGGTTGGCAACATTGTGCCGACTCCCGCTGAGACGACAGCATTTCGACGATCCTGCAGTTTGGCAGACTCTGGACCTGGGATAGGGGTTAGCAAAACTCTTTTTTGTTCAAGACTCATGCCAAGAGTCTAGATTCATTGAAGGGGTTTTTAGGTGAACCGGCGGTGGATGCCTAGCGAGTTCTAAGCTTTGATGCATGCGCAAAGTTATTGTCTTAGGTTCAACCGGCTCAATCGGGACCCAGGCGCTTGAGGTTATCTCCAAGAATCCCGACCTGTTCGACCTCGTGGGAATCAGCTACAACTCCAGCAGCGAGCTGGCTCATGCACAGGCAAGCCAGTTTGGTCTCAGTGATTCACAAATCGCGAGAGGTCCTCAAGAGGCGGCAGATCTTGTTAGGGCGTCTGAAGCGGATGTCGTGCTAAACGGAATCACAGGTTCTGCTGGCCTATTTGCGACGATAGCGAGTCTGGAGACCGGAAAAACACTTGCTCTTGCCAATAAAGAATCGCTGATTGTGGGTGGCGAGTTGGTGACCGCTCTTGCAAGCCCAGGGCAAATAGTTCCGGTCGACTCTGAGCATTCCGCAATTGCTCAAGCGTTACGTTCGGGTAGCGAATCTGAAGTCAAGAGGCTTGTGCTAACCGCCTCTGGTGGCCCCTTTAGGGGTTTTAGCAAAGAGCAGTTGGCAACTGTTACCCCAGCCCAAGCGCTAAAGCATCCAACGTGGAACATGGGCAGGGTGGTCACCACCAACTCGGCAACCTTGGTCAATAAGGGGCTAGAGGTGATTGAAGCATCACTGCTGTTTGGAATTAGTTTTGACCGAATAGCGGTCACGGTTCACCCGCAATCAATCGTGCACTCAATGGTGGAGTTTAACGATGGCTCGGTGATCGCACAGGCTTCCATTACAGACATGAAGCTCCCTATCGCCCTTGGTATGGCCTGGCCCGACAGAGTGCCAAACACCACCCCGCCGCTTGATTGGTCACTAGCGCACACCTGGAACTTTGAACCCCTGGACGAGAGCGTCTTCAGAGCCGTCGCAATGGCGAGAGAGGTTGGGGAAAAGGGTCTTACCTATCCGGCAATCTACAACGCCTCCAACGAGCAAGCAGTGGACGCCTTTCACGATGGAAAGATTGGATTCTTACAAATCCTTGACATCATCGAGGAAACGATTCAGGCTCACGACCCTGAAAAAGAGCTGAGCATGGACGTGCTCTTGGAGGCAGAGAGCTGGGCCAGGGCAACTGCCGATTCGCTGATAGCTAAGCGGTAGCTAGCCCTAAAGCAGTTAGCCTTTACAGGTGATTGACATTTTGCTTTACATCCTTGGGATCATGGTGGTCCTTTTGGGTATCGCGCTATCAATTGGACTGCATGAAATCGGGCACCTGGTTCCAGCAAAGATCTTTGGATTGAAGGTCAAGCAATACATGATTGGGTTCGGCCCCACCGTGTTTTCTCGGCACAGGGGTGAGACCGAGTATGGCTTGAAGGCCTTCCCGCTTGGTGGCTACATTCTGATGGAGGGTATGTATCCTCCGGAAACCAAGCCCTATCGCGGCCCATTTTCGAAGTGGATCAACGAGGCTAGGGCAGAGGTCCGCAAAGAGCTCGATCCCGCCGATGAAGATCGTCAGTTCTACAAACTTTCGATGTGGAAAAAACTCACAATCATGCTCGGTGGCCCGGTCATGAACTTTTTCTTGGGTGTGGTTCTGATTGCAACGGCGCTAAGCGGCATCGGGCAGATGCAGAACTCCATGAACATAAATCAGGTTTACAACTGCATAGACGCTTCGGCTGACGGCAGCTGCCCTGCAGGCGCACCAACTTCACCGGCGGCGCTCGCTGGAATGCAGCCAGGGGACAAAGTGGTTGCCGCTGGCGGTGAAGAGGTCAGCGCTTGGAACGAAGTAGTCGAAATCTTGAACCAATCCCCAGGTGGCGCCACGGAGTTGGTTGTGCTCCGTGAGGGTGAGCGGGTTGCGCTGAGCATTACCCCGGTCTTTGTCGAGAGGCAGCTGTTCGATGCAAACAATGCTCCCTTGACTCAGGAGAACGGACTGCCTGTTACTGAGCTCAGACCAATAATCGGTGTTCAGCTGCTGCCCCAGCAGCAGCCGGTTCCGATAGCAGATGCAATTGGCTTTGCTTTTGGTGCAACAGCTGCGATGCTCGGATTCATTTTGGAACTCCCGCAGCAGGTCTATGGCGTAGCGCAATCGATTTTTGGATTCACCGAGCGAGACCCAAATGGAGCGGTCTCAATCCTGGGGGTCGGTCAGCTGGCGGGGGAGGTGTCCTCGGCTAATGTGCCCGTTGATGCCAGGTTGGCATCACTGTTACTTCTGATTGGAACTTTGAACCTCGCACTGTTTGCCTTCAACCTCATTCCGCTGTTGCCACTCGACGGTGGCCACGTGCTGGGGGCACTCTATGAAGGTGCCAAGCGAAGGGTTTCAAGGCTTGTCACAAAGCGTGATCCGGGCCCGATTGACACAGCCCGCGCGCTGCCGATCGCCTATGCGGTTTGGGTGCTGCTTTTATCCACCGGCTTACTTTTGATTTTTGCTGACATAGTCAATCCGATCGGGCTTCTCTAGGAAGTAAACCGTTTCGATTAGAGTTATAAATCGCGATGAGAGGAACACATTGCCTGCGATAAACCTAGGTCTTCCGAAGGGCCCACCACCAACTCTTGCACCACGCAAAAAGACTCGTCAGATTATGGTTGGCAAGGTCGCAGTGGGCGGTGATGCCCCGATTTCTGTGCAGTCAATGACCACCACGCCAACCACTGACATCAATGGGACCCTCCAGCAAATTGCTGAGCTAACGGCGACTGGCTGTGACATCGTGAGAGTTGCGGTGCCATCGCAGGATGACGCAGATGTGCTTCGAATCATCGCAAAGCGCAGCCAGATTCCAGTGGTTGCAGACATCCACTTTCAGCCAAAATACGTGTTTCAGGCCATTGATGCTGGTTGCGGTGCGGTGCGAGTTAACCCTGGAAATATCCGGAAGTTTGATGATCAGGTTGGAGCGATTGCAAAGGCTGCCAAGGACGCTGGTATCTCACTAAGAATTGGTGTCAACGCAGGCTCTTTGGACCCAAGGCTCCTGGAGAAATATGGCAAGCCCACCGCAGAGGCGCTGGTCGAGTCAGCAGTTTGGGAGGCGAGCCTGTTTGAAGAGCACGACTTCCACGATTTCAAGATCTCGGTCAAGCACAACGACCCCGTCGTGATGGTGAAGGCCTATCAGCTATTGTCCGAGCGAGGAGACTGGCCGCTGCACCTTGGTGTGACAGAGGCGGGTCCGGCCTTTCAGGGAACAATCAAGTCCTCGGTTGCCTTTGGCGCTCTATTGGCTCAGGGTATTGGTGACACGATTCGAGTTTCGCTATCCGCCCCTCCGGTTGAAGAAATCAAGGTTGGTTCTCAAATTCTTGAGAGCCTGAACCTTCGTCCAAGAAAACTTGAGATTGTTTCCTGCCCATCCTGTGGTCGTGCTCAGGTCGATGTTTACAAACTGGCCAATGACGTGACCGAGGGATTACAACACCTCACTGTTCCAATCCGAGTAGCGGTTATGGGCTGTGTCGTGAATGGACCTGGAGAAGCCAGAGAGGCCGACCTTGGCGTTGCTTCGGGCAATGGCAAGGGGCAAATCTTTGTCAAGGGTGAAGTCATCAAGACCGTTCCAGAGGATCAAATCGTTGCGACCTTGATTGAGGAAGCGAACAGAATTGCCTCTGAGATGGAAACCGCAGAGATCGGAAGCGTGAGCGTTAGCGTCAGCGAGTAGCTAACATTGAGCCCATGCTCTACCGCTTAAGCAATCTATTTCTGAAGACCCTTCGTGAAGACCCCAGCGATGCTGAGGTTGATAGCCACCGCCTGCTGGTTCGCGCCGGCTACCTCCGCCGAGCTGCTCCCGGCGTATTCTCATGGCTACCGCTCGGTCTTGCTGTCAAGAACCGTATCGAACAGATTGTTCGCGAGGAGATGGCCAGTGCTGGGGCACAAGAGGTTTTCTTTCCCGCACTGCTTCCCAAGGAGCCCTACGAGGCGACTGGTCGCTGGGAAGAATATGGCGACAACATCTTCAGGCTCAAGGACCGCAAGGATGCTGACTACCTGTTAGCCCCTACCCACGAGGAAGTCTTCACCCTTTTGGTGAAGGATCTCTACAGCTCTTATAAAGAGTTACCCCTGAGCATCTATCAGATTCAAAACAAGTACCGGGATGAGGCAAGACCGAGGGCCGGGCTTTTGCGCGGTCGCGAATTCGTGATGAAGGACGCCTACAGTTTTGACGTCACCGACGAAGGTCTTGAGAAGAGCTATCAAGCCCAGCGCGATGCCTATGAGCGCATCTTCCAAAGACTCGGTCTCGAGTACGTTGTCGTCAAGGCCGATGCCGGTGCGATGGGTGGATCTAAGTCCGAAGAGTTTTTGAACCCATCACCAATTGGTGAAGACACTTTTGTTAGAAGCGCAAGCGGCTTTGCTGCAAATGTTGAGGCCGTGCGGTTTGAGCAATTGCCAGCTCAGGACTATTCGGAAATTGGCTCTGCACAGGTTTTCGAATCTCCAAATACTCCAACCATCGCAACGCTGGTCGACTTCGCAAATGCCAATCACCCACCAAAATCAGGGTCCTTTAGTGCAGCGGACACTCTAAAGAACGTGGTTTTGGCGCTTATCAGCCCAGAGGGCAAAAGAGAACTTGTGGTGGTGGGTCTTCCTGGAGACCGCGAGGTCGACCAAAAGCGCGCTGAGGCATGGTTTGCACCAAATGATGTCGAGCAGGCAACCGACGCAGATTTTGCTAAGCACCCAAGCTTGGTGAAGGGCTACATTGGTCCAGCTAAAGATGGTTCGCAGTTCATGGGCGAGAAAACCCCCTCCAAACTTCGCTACCTTGTCGACCCAAGGGTGTTTGTCGGTAGCGCTTGGATTACTGGGGCAAACGAGAATGAGCGCCACGTCTTCAACTTGGTCTACGGAAGGGACTTTAGAGCCGATGGCATTGCTGACATCGCCGAAATTCACGCTGGAGATCCAGCTCCAGATGGGTCCGGGCCACTTGAGTTAGCGCGCGGTATTGAAATCGGCCACGTTTTCCAGCTTGGTAGGAAATATGCCGAGGCACTCGAACTCAAGGTCCTCGACGAAAACGGAAAGCTGGTCACGGTGACCATGGGTTCCTATGGCATTGGCGTGACCAGGCTGGTCGCGGTAATAGCCGAGGCATTTCATGATGAGGTTGGACTTATTTGGCCAGATTCGGTTGCCCCTGCGAATGTCCACATCATTGCAACCGGCAAGGATGAGGCAGCTTTCGAAGCAGCCGAGCAGCTGGCAACTCAGGCCCAGGAGCTGGGATTACGGGTGATGCTGGATGATCGTCCGAAGCTCTCTCCGGGCGTCAAGTTTGCTGATGCTGAACTGCTGGGAATGCCTTGGATAATCATCTGCGGTCGCGGTGTTCAAGACGGTGAAGTAGAGCTTTGGAACCGAACGAGCGGCGAGCGGGTTCCGGTGAAGCTAGAATCTGCTTTAGCTGAGCTTGTTGCGCGGCGCTAAATAGAAGAAGGAGTGGCTGGTGGATATCGATCTTCAAGTCCTCAGGCTATTAGAGCGCGAAAAAGAAATTCCGTTTGATGAGCTTGTGCTAATTATTGAGGCTGCAATCTTGGCTGCCTACTACAAACACGTTGCCGACCACACCAAGGGTCCTCGGGCCGTGCTTGATCGCAAGACCGGGCACGTTCAGGTCTTTAAGCCAGTTCTTGACGAAGAGGGCGAGCAGGTCGGCGAAGAGGATGTCACCCCCGAGGGCTTTGGCCGCGTTGCGGCTTTTGCTGCCAAGCAGGTAATTGCCCAACGGATGCGAGAAATCTCAGACGACAGCCTTTTGGGAGAGTTCAAAGGCAAAGAGGGCGACATCGTCTCGGGTCAAATCCAGCAGGGCTCTAGATCGAACATGGTGTATGTGAACCTTGGTTCGCTGGAGGCGCTGATGCCTCCTGAGGAGCAGGTTCCAGGTGAGGACTACGCTCACGGGAGCAGAATCAGGGTTTATGTAACGAGCGTTCAGAAAGGTCCGAGGGGTCCGCAGGTAACTGTTTCTCGAACTCACCCCGGGCTAGTCCGCAAGCTTTTTGCTCTCGAGGTTCCGGAGGTCGCATCTGGTCAGGTTGAAATTGCCTCGGTGGCTCGTGAGGCTGGTCACCGAACCAAGATTGCAGTGATCGCTAAGGAACCCGGCATAAATGCCAAGGGTGCTTGCATCGGCGAACTTGGCCAACGAGTGCGCGCTGTAAGCAGCGAACTAAATGAAGAAAAGATTGATGTCGTTGACTTTTCCGAGGATTTGGCAAAGTTTGTGGCTCATGCTCTCTCACCGGCTCGGGTCTCTGACAGCTTCATAATCGACGCTGCCACCAGAGCTGTGCGCGTGTTGGTGCCAGATTTCCAGCTGTCCCTGGCGATTGGTAAAGAGGGTCAAAACGCTCGACTTGCGGCCAAGTTGACAGGTGCAAAGATCGACATCCAGCCAGACAGTATTTTGCAGGAATAGCAGATAGTTGACCCCTGCCCCTAGAATGGAGCCTATTCGGACCTGTGTTGGCTGTCGCCAGCGAGATTCGGTTGGGCAACTAATCAAAGTTGTGACGGAAGACAATCAGTTTTCTATCGATTCGGAGCGAAAGCTACCGGGTCGGGGAGCCTGGTTTCATTCTCACTGCATTGATTTGGTGTTGAGTCGAAGAGGTTTACAACGCGCTTTAGGTGATGCCAGCACGGCATCGCTTGAGGCATGGCTTAGGAATCAGGCAGAGAAAAATGGCTGAAACAAATGAGTAACTCGAAATGAGACCCGCTCACCAATAAGGCCTGCCCTGTCTAGGGGTTGGCCCCAGACAGGAGAAAATCAGTGGCGCTTCCACGCGTATACGACATCGCCAAGGAACTTGGAATTGATACCAAGGATGCATTGGCAAAACTTGAGGAGCTTGGCGAATACGTCAAGGGTGGCTCTTCCACTATCGCTCCGCCGGTAGCGGCAAAACTAAAAGCTGCGTTCCCCAAGAAAGAATCGGCTAAGAAAGAGGCTCCAAAGAAGGAAGCCGCGAAGCCAGCAGCCAAGCCTCCGGCTCCAGCTGCACCTGCGGCGGATGCGGCACCAGCCGCTCCCGCAGCACAAAAGCCGGCAGCACCGACTCCAAAGCCAGCGGCTCAGGAGCCCGATAAGCCAGCAGCACCTTTGAACCCGGCTCCAAGAGCGGGCAACAATCCATTTTCGTCAAGCCAGGGCATGGGGATTCCCCGCCCAATGGCAAGGCCGGGAAACAACCCTTTCTCCTCGAACCAGGGAATGGGAAGACCTGCAAGACCAGGAGCACCACGACCAGGCGGAGCACCACGTCCAGGTGGAGCACCACGCCCAGGTGGCGGAGCGCCGCGCCCAGGTGGTGGAGCACCACGACCCGCAGGCGCCGGATTCGGTGCGCCAGCCGGCAAGCCAGGCTTTGGTCCAAACGCGACCAGGCCAGGCCCTGGTGGCCGCGGTGGTCGCGGTGCTGGCACCGCCGGAGCTTTTGGTAAGGGTGGGTCGCGGGGCAAGTCTCGCAAGTCGAAGCGGACAAAGCGCGAAGAGTTTGAGCAGAGAGAGGCTCCGAGCCTTGGTGGCGCAATCGTGCCACGCGGCGACGGCTCGACTGTGCTTCGACTACGTCGTGGCGCATCGATTCAGGACTTCGCTGACAAGATTGGCGCAAACTCTGGTCAGTTGATCACCGTTTTGTTCCACCTTGGTCAAATGGCTACCGCTACCGCATCGTTGGATGAGGACACCTTCCAAATCTTGGGTGAGGAGCTCGGTTACAAGATCGAGATTGTCTCTCCAGAGGACGAGGAGCGCGAGCTATTCGAAGGCTTTGGCCTTGACATCTCCACCGACATTGAGGGTGAAGATGATGAGGATCTAGCTCCAAGGCCACCAGTCGTAACGGTCATGGGTCACGTTGATCACGGTAAGACAAAGCTTTTGGACTCCATCAGAAGTGCGAACGTGGTGGCCGGTGAGGCCGGTGGCATCACCCAGCACATCGGTGCCTACCAGGTCCACGCAACTCACGATGGTCAAGATCGTGCAATTACCTTCATCGACACCCCAGGTCACGAGGCGTTCACCGCTATGCGTGCTCGCGGTACTCAGGTGACTGATATTGCGATCTTGGTTGTGGCTGCCGATGACGGTGTCATGCCTCAAACCATTGAGGCGCTAAACCATGCTCAAGCCGCACAGGTTCCAATCGTGGTTGCCGTGAACAAGGTCGATAAAGAGGGTGCCAACCCAGACAAGATTCGCCAGCAGCTCACCGAGTTCGGCCTGGTGGCCGAAGAATACGGTGGAGACGTGATGTTCGTTGATGTCTCAGCGCTGAAAAACCAAGGTATTGACCGATTGTTGGATGCTGTTCTGCTAACCGCGGACGCAGCTCTTGACTTGCGTGCAAACCCAGACCGTTCAGCTCGCGGTGTTGCTATCGAAGCAAACCTGGACAAGGGTCGAGGCTCGGTTGCAACCGTTCTGATTCAATCTGGAACCCTTTCGGTTGGTGACGCAATTGTTGCGGGTTCATCTCACGGACGTGTTCGTGCGATGTTCAATGAGAATGGCGAGCCAGTCGAGAAGGCATCACCTTCTAGGCCGGTTCAGGTTCTAGGTCTGCAGTCTGTTCCTCGCGCTGGTGACACCTTTGTTGTTGCCGACGATGAGCGTCAGGCACGCCAAATCGCTGAGAAGCGCGAGGCAGCGGATCGCAACGCGCTGTTGGCAAAGACTCGCAAGCGTCTATCGCTTGAGGACTTCACCAAGGCACTCGAAGAGGGCAAGGTTGAGTCTCTCAACCTGATCATCAAGGGTGACGTTTCAGGTGCGGTCGAGGCTCTGGAAGACAGCTTGCTCAAGATTGAAGTTGATGACTCAGTTCAGCTTCGCATCATTCACCGTGGTGTTGGTGCGATTACCGAGTCGGACGTCAACCTTGCAACCGTCGACTCTGCCGTCATCATTGGCTTCAACGTCAGACCCGACAACAAGGCCAAGGAGCGCGCTGATCGTGAAGGTGTTGACATCCGTCACTACACCGTTATCTACAACGTGCTTGATGACATTGAGCAATCGCTCAAGGGCATGCTCAAGCCAGAGTACGAGGAGAAGCAGCTCGGCACAGCTGAGGTTCGTGAGATCTTCAAGTCCTCTAAATTCGGCACTATTGCAGGTTCCTATGTGCGCAGTGGCTTGATCCGCAGAAACGCGATGGCTCGCGTGCTCCGCGATGGCGAAATGATCAAGGAGAACCTCAAGGTGGATTCCCTGAAGCGCTTCAAGGATGACGCAACCGAGGTCAAGGCTGATTACGAGTGTGGTATCGGTCTGGGCGATTTCAATGACATCCAGATTGATGACGTCATTGAAACCTACGAGATGGTTGAGAAGCCAAGGGTCTAATGGTTGATCACGCAAGAGCCAGGCGGCTAGCCGAACGCATCAAGGTGCTGGCAGCCGAGGCTTTGGCAAAGGTTGTGAAAGATCCGGATTTGGGGTTTGTCACCTTCACTGATGTGAGGGTGACCCCCGACCTTTCTCACGCCAGGCTTTATTTCACCGTCTTTGGATCCGATGTTGAGGTTCAAGGGTCCAAGGAGATTCTTGAGGCCAACCGCGGAAGATTGCGTGGCGAGATCGGCAAGCAGTTGGGGATTCGCATTACCCCAACCATTGAGCTGATTTCTGACGATGTGCCGGAGACCGCCGATGCTATGAACGAGTTGCTTGCAGAGGCTAGAAGGCGAGACGAAGAGCTGGAGAAGCTTGCCAAGAACGCCCAGCCGGCGGGGGAGAAAGACCCTTACCTGAAAAAACCAAGCGATGGCTAGCGGGCTCGTCCTAATAGACAAGCCTCAGGGCATCACGTCTTTTGACGTGGTAGCAAAGCTTCGGAAAATTCTTGGAACTCGCAAGATTGGCCATGCCGGGACCCTGGATCCAATGGCAACCGGGCTTATGTTGCTTGGCGTGAATCAAGGCACGAAGCTGCTGCAGTTCCTGGTTGGAATGGATAAGCAGTATCAGGCCACCATCAGGCTTGGAGCTGCGACAATCACCGATGATGCCGAGGGCGAGGTTGTCTCGCAAGCGGATGCAAGCGGCATCACCGCAGCTGAGCTGGATAGCGAGATTGCAAAACTGCGGGGCCATATCTCTCAACTGCCGTCGTCGGTGAGTGCAAAAAAGATTGACGGCAAAAGAGCCTATGACCTCGTTCGTGAGGGTAAAGAGTTTGAACTGAAACCAAAAGAGGTTCTCATCTCACGCTTTGATCGGGTCTCAGAGCCGAGGGCTGTCGGTGAGTTTTTAGATTTTGACGTGGTGGTCGACTGCTCATCCGGAACTTATATCAGGGCACTGGCTCGGGATATCGGCAATGCTCTTGGTCTCGGCGGCCATCTCACCAGGCTGCGCAGAACATCTATCGGCAACTACGAAGTTGAAGATGCCCACGTCATTGGTGAGGGTATTGAGATCTTGCCCATGCTGCAATCAGCCCTGGAGATCTTTCCGGAGTATGAACTCACAGCGGCGCAGGTAGTGGATGTTCGTCATGGCAAACCGCTCAGGCTGGATATTGATCAAGAGGTTGTCAGCTTGAGCTATGAGGGCGAGTTGGTGGCAATTTCTAAGTTGTCAAATGGGTTGCACCGCTCGCAGATAGTTTTGACTGAGGAGCAGCCTTGATTGAGTTTTTCTACCTCGTGCTGGTTTGGTATTCGGTGGCGGTTGGATTGGTTTTGCTGGGTGCCGGTTTGGTTGGGGTTAAGCCTGGACCGGTTTCGATTATGTCGACCGCTGGTATCGAGGCCGGCCTTTTAATTCAGCTTCTGATTTCAACAATCCTCGCAATCTCTGGGGAGCGTGCTGCCACCTCAACCTTGGAATTTTTTGGATATCTGATTGTGGCGATGATCGTGCCGGTTGCTGCAGGATTCTGGGGGCTGGCAGAGCGCAGCAAGTATTCGATGATGGTTCTGGGTGCTGCAGGCTTGACCGTTGCCGTGATGCTTTATCGAATGCAGCAGCTGTGGACGGGTATCAACCCGTTGGCTATCTAAGATTGCTGTTGGGTGATTAGGTGAGAAAGACTTCGGGTCCAGGAAGACTGCTGGTTGCGGTCTACGGAGTGTTTGCCCTATCTGCATCTGCGCGAGCCAGCTTTCAACTAATCACAAAGTTCGAGGAAGCACCGCTTGCTTATTCTCTCTCTGCCGTCTCGGCCTTTGTCTACATCATCGCCACCATCGCGCTAGCCAGGGGTCAGCGAAGCAGAGCTCTTGCCTTTGCGACCGTTGGCTTTGAGCTCGTTGGAGTCGTCGCAGTCGGTGCCTTGAGCCTTTTGCTTCCAGAGCTATTTGCTCACCCCTCGGTTTGGTCAGGATTTGGTTCTGGCTATGCTTTCATTCCGCTGCTACTTCCGATTCTTGGATTGATCTGGTTATGGAGAGAACGTGCTCGAGATAACTGATCCAAATCAACTTCCTGCCGACTTCGCGGATACCGCAGTGGCCATAGGCAAATTCGATGGTGTTCACCTAGGTCACCAGCAGCTTTTTCATGAACTAGTTGAACTAAGTGAGGACGCAGGTCTCGCGGCTGCAGTTTTCACTTTCGATAGGCACCCACGAACTCTGTTTGATCCGGAGGCTGCTCCCAAGCCGCTAATCGGGCCAATCCAAAAGGCTGCGCTTTTAGAGGGTGAGGGCATTGACCTTGTGCTCACCGCAACGTTTGATAAGGCCTTGGCTTCCTTGACACCAGCTGAGTTCGTCGACAACTACCTGGTGCCCTTGCGAGCAAGGTTAGTTTTGGTAGGCCAAGGTTTCCGATTTGGCTCAGGAGGTAAAGGCACGATTGACGACCTCAGGGAACTTGGAGCAACAAGAGGCTTCAGGGCCAAAGAGATAAGCAACGTGATGCTGGGGGAGTCCAAAATCTCAAGCACCAGAATTCGGGGTCTATTGGATTTTGGAGAAGTTGCAGAAGCTGCGCTTTTGCTCGGCAGAAATCACGAAACGACGGGGATCGTTGAGCACGGTCGAAAACTGGGGCGAACCATAGGTTTTCCAACTGCCAACATATCCCGATCAGCAGAGGGCTACCTTCCTGCCGATGGTGTTTATGCGGGCTATCTGCTAGCCGATGGTGTGCGATACCCAGCAGCTCACTCGGTCGGTACGAATGATTCTGTTGCTGAGGTGCCAAGGCTTTTGGAATCCCACGTCATAGGTCGAGACGATCTCGATCTTTACGACAAGATCGTCACTTGCGAATACGTGGCCAAGGTTCGTGGCTGGGCAAAGTTTGACTCGCTTGACGCTTTGGTTGAGCAAATCGGCAAAGACGTCTCGGTTGCAGCTAAGTTGCTCGGAGAGTAGGTTTCGAATATGAGCTTTGCTGGAGCAATTTCTGCTGGATTCAAAAACTACGTGAACTTCAAGGGCAAGGCGACCAGGACAGAGTTTTGGTACTGGGTGCTCTTCACGGTCTTAGTTTCTCTGGTGCTTACAACTTTGGAGAGTTGGCTGTGGCCGGCTCCGATGCAGTCAATGGACTGGATGCAAGACCTGCAGGCAACTTTGGCTCAGCCAACGCCTCTGACCAATATCGCAAGTTTGGCTCTGCTGATTCCCAACCTCTCAGTCACCGCTCGAAGGTTCCACGATGCGGGATTTAGCGCCAAGTGGCTTCTGATTCAGGTAGTTCCTTTTGCATATGGCGTCTTCGCCACGGTCGGTGTCGTGACTGTCTTCTCAAATGCACCGAGCGGTCAGCTGCTCACGACCGAGCAGCTCATGTCGGTAATCTTTTTGGTGATTCCAATCTTTGGTCTGTTCGTTGCCGTCTTTGTGGTGTTTCTGATTATGGCCCTCAGGCCTTCGAAATCCTTTTACGACGGCAATCGATATGTCGACCCCGAACCACTGAGTTCAATGGACGAAGGAACCACCGCCTAGCATTTTCTTGCGATTCTCTCTAGACTTCTCAGGTTGCCGTGTAACGGCCGCGGAAAAAGAGAGCTTCAAACACAGTGTTTGTGGCGCCGCGCAGCGGATTGAAAGGATCAGCAAATGGCATTAGACCCAACCATCAAGACTCAAATCATTGAGGAATACGCCACCAAGCCAGGCGACACCGGTTCACCAGAGGTTCAAATTGCAGTGCTGAGCCGCCGCATCTCAGATTTGACCGAGCACCTCAAGGACCACAAGCACGACCACCACACTCGTCGCGGATTGTTGCTTCTAGTTGGTCGCCGTCGTCGTCTTCTTGGCTACTTGCAGAACGTTGACATCGAGCGCTACCGTGCGCTGATCGAGCGCTTGGGACTTCGTCGCTAAAAGATTTATCTTGATTTAGCCCCCACCTTTGGTGGGGGCTTTATCTTTTTGCCTGGGCTTTGGTTCTAGGTAATTAGTGACTGAATTGTTATGGTTGTAGCTAAGAGGTTTCGAAGGCGGGTCCTCGGTGGAAGGTTTTGGGTTTACTGCCCCAAGATTTTTTACTGACGACCAGCACTTCACAAGGGCAGCCTGTCCTTCCTCCAGTAGCCAAAAGCGTGCGATTCGCGCGCGGTTTTTGCTGCGCAGTATTAGAAGGAGGAGCCATGGAAGGCTCAGAGATTAAATTCGCAGAAGCAGTAATCGATAACGGCAAGTTCGGAAAGCGCGTAATTCGCTTTGAGACCGGTCGTTTGGCACAGCAGGCAGCCGGCGCTGCCGCCGTCTACATTGACGAGGAGACCATGCTGTTCTCCGCCACCACAGCATCAAAGCAGCCCAAGGATCAGTTCGACTTCTTCCCGCTGACCATTGATGTCGAAGAGCGCATGTATGCGGCAGGAAAGATTCCTGGCTCATTCTTCCGCCGTGAGGGTCGCCCATCAACCGCAGCCATCTTGGCTTGTCGTTTGATTGACCGTCCACTTCGCCCATCGTTCGCTGATGGTCTTCGTAACGAGATTCAGGTTGTTGTCACCGTGATGTCGATTGCTCCAGACGAGCTATACGACGTAGTTGCTATCAACGCAGCTTCGATGTCCACTCAGATTGCAGGACTTCCTTTCTCCGGCCCCGTTGCCGGTGTTCGCGTTGCCCTGATTGAAGGTCAGTGGGTTGCATTCCCTAAGTACTCACAGCTGGAGAAAGCCGTGTTCAACATGGTTGTTGCCGGCCGAGTTATCAGCGAGGGTGGCAAAGACGATGTCGCAATCATGATGGTTGAGGCTGAAGCTTCAGAGAACGCCCTTGATCTGATCTCTGAGGGTGCGAAAGCTCCTAACGAAGAGGTTGTGGCTGAAGGACTGGAAGCTGCCAAGCCATTTTTGAAGGAACTGGTTCGCGCTCAGAACGAGCTTGCCAAGGTTGCAGCTAAACCGACCGCCGACTACCCAGTGTTCCTGCCATACAGCGACGAGGTATATGCAGCGGTTGCCAAGGCGGCCGAGGCTGATTTGGTCAAGGTCTACCAGATTGCCGACAAGCAGGAGCGTCAGGAAGCTGATGACCAGGTGAAGTCGCGTGTCAAGGATGAGCTGGTTTCAGTTCTTTCCGAAGAGCAGATGGGCGAGTTCTCAGCGGCCTACAAGTCGGTTTCCAAGAAGGTCATGCGCTCCCGAGTTCTCAAAGAGGGAATCCGCATTGACGGTCGTGGGCTAGCCGACATCCGCATGATTGACGCTGAGGTTGCAGTTATCCCGCGCACCCATGGCTCAGCAATCTTCCAGCGTGGTGAGACCCAGATTCTTGGTGTCACCACCCTGAACATGCTCAAGATGGAGCAGCAGCTAGACGCCTTGACCCCAGAAACCTCAAAGCGCTACATGCACCACTACAACTTCCCTCCCTACTCAACCGGTGAAACCGGTCGAGTAGGAACTCCAAAGCGACGCGAGATTGGCCACGGTGCTCTTGCTGAGCGCGCGTTGGTTCCAGTTCTGCCAAGCCGTGAGGTTTTCCCGTATGCAATCCGCCAGGTTTCCGAGGCCCTAGGTTCGAACGGTTCGACTTCAATGGGTAGCGTTTGTGCTTCGACCCTGTCACTTTTGAACGCCGGTGTCCCACTGCGCGATCAGGTTGCAGGTATTGCCATGGGTCTGATCTCAGACACTGTTGACGGTAAGACTCAGTACGCAGCCCTAACCGACATCTTGGGAGCCGAGGACGCACTTGGAGACATGGACTTCAAGGTTGCCGGAACCCGCAATTTCATCACCGCAATTCAGCTCGACACCAAGCTCGACGGAATTCCATCGGCTGAACTAGCCAAGGCACTTGGGCAGGCTAAGGATGCCAGGCTATCGATCTTGGACGTCATGAACCAAGCAATTGATGAGCCAGATGAGCTATCTCCATACGCACCACGTGTTATCGCCGTCAAGATTCCTCTTGACAAGATTGGTGAAGTCATTGGTCCAAAGGGCAAGATGATCAACCAGATCCAGGACGACACTGGCGCAGACATCTCGATCGAGGATGATGGCACCGTCTACATTGGTGCCACCAACGGCGAGAGCGCAGACGCAGCCAAGGCTGCGATCAACGCCATTGCCAACCCTCACGTTCCAGAGATTGGTGAGCGCTTCCTGGGAACCGTCGTGAAGCTAGCAACCTTCGGTGCCTTCATCTCGCTTCTTCCTGGCAAGGATGGCTTGCTTCACGTTTCAGAGCTCAAGAAGATCTCTGGCGGTAAGCGAGTTGAGAATGTCGAAGACGTTCTAGAGGTAGGCCAGAAGATTTTGGTTGAGCTAACCAAGATCGATGACCGTGGCAAGCTTTCACTCTCCCCAGTTGTTGAGGGTGACGACGTAGCTTCTTCGGAAGAGTAACTTGGATCTACACCTAGAGAAATCTCTATCGTTCACCGCTGAGGCGGCCAGGGTCTCAAGGACCCTGCTGCCCAGCGGTGTTCGCATTCTTACGGAAGAGGTGCCGGGAGCACCTTCGGTTGCACTAGCGGCTTCGGTGCCGGTTGGTTCAAGAGATGAGGACCCGCAAGGCTTTGGCTCTACCCACTTCCTAGAGCACCTTTTGTTCAAGGGCACCAGCCGGAGAACCTCGAGGGACATCTCGATTGCATTCGACTCGGTAGGCGGATCCTCGAATGCCGCTACCGCCAAGGAATACACCAGCTACTACGCCCGAGTGCAGAGCTCCGCGGTGCCATTGGCGTTGGATGTGATTTTGGATATGTTCACATCGGCCAGAATCGATCCGCAGGATTTTGAGACCGAGCGCACCGTCATTTTGGAAGAGCTCGCCATGAACGAAGACGATCCAGAGGACTTGGCGCACGAGGCGCTCGCCTCTGCTCTGCTGCCAGACCATGAGCTAGGTAGGCCAATCGGCGGCACAAAAGAGAGCATTCTGGCGGTTAGTCGCGACAAGGTTTTCAGTCACTACAAGCAGCACTACGTGCCGAGCGGATTGATCATCACCGCAGCTGGGGGCCTCAAGCACGAAGAGTTTGTTGCCCTAGTTGAAAAGCTGTTATCCGAATCGGGGTTCGTGGGTAGTGAGCCGCCTAGACCAAGGCGTTCTCACCCAGAGCCAAAGCCCTTTGGTGCCACGAAGTTTGTGAACATCGCGCATGATTTCAACCAGGCCAACATCTTGCTCGGATATCAGTCAATGTCAGCTAGCGATCCACGCCGGTATGCCTTTGGGCTAATGAATACCATCCTTGGTGGTGGCATGAGCTCGAGGCTCTACCAGGCAATTCGTGAAGATCGTGGCTTGGCATATTCGACCTACAGCTATCAGCAGGGTTACTCAGAGACTGGTTACTTTGGAATGTATGCCGGTTGCAACCCTGAGAATGCGGAGCTAGTGGTGTCGCTGATGAAACAGCAGCTTGATTCGATCGCCCAGGATGGTGTGACTGAGGCAGAACTAGATCTGGCTATTGGTTCGCTAACTGGCGGACTTGCGCTGAGGTTTGAATCCTCGCTGGCCAGGATGAACAGGCTTTTAGGTGTTGAAATCGGGACCGGTGAGTACCTCAGCATCTCTGAGGTACTGGAGAGATTCCGCTCTGTTCGGCTCAGCGAAATCCAAACTGCTGCCCAGGATTTGGTGTCGAAGAATTCATCACTGGTTGTGGTGGGGGACAATTTGGCCCATCTAGAGTCTTTAGCTTGATAGGTTTTCTCTCATGATTAGCGTTGCGATATTAGGTGCTTCCGGGCGAATGGGTTCACTTACCAGAGACTTGGTGGATGCTGATCCGAACCTAAAACTGCATGCCGCGCTTGGGTCTCAATCCGATCTAAAGATGATGCTGGGCGCTGATGTTGTGGTTGATTTCACTCTTCCCGATGTTTCACCAGAAATGGTGAGCTACGCAATAACAAACAGCCTAAAGATCGTGGTCGGAACCTCTGGTTGGTCACAAGGAAAGCTTGCCGGCATCAAAACTGAGCTTGAATCCAACCCCAGCGCCGGTGTCGTAGTCGTGCCAAATTTCTCAATCGGCTCCATGCTTTTGCAGCGCTTCAGTGCCGAGGCTGCAAAACACTTTAGTTCGATTGAGATTATTGAAGCCCACCATGCTGGCAAAGTTGATTCACCATCGGGCACCGCCATTGCCACGGCAGAAAAGATAGCTGAGGCGAGAGAGCAAACCCATTTGGTTCCTGGTGCTGGTCAGGCTGCGCGTGGCGAAATCCACAGCGGGGTACCAATTCACTCGTTGCGTCAGCCTGGTGTCTCTGCGAAGCAGGATGTCATTTTTGGTGGTGACTCTGAGCAGCTAGTCATCTCGCACGATGTCTCCTCACACCGGGCCTACTCACTTGGAATCCTAAGGAGCATCGAGTTTGCTCATGTGAACACCGGCCTGACGGTTGGCCTAGAAAACGTCCTTAGCTAGATGGCAACCAAGATTTGGGTGGGTGTGATGAGCGCCCTGACTCTACTCTGGGTTGTGTTGCTAGCCGGGCGAGGCGTGATCCTTTTGCAAGAGCCGGGTGCCATCGCGAAGGTGATGGGAATCGCCATTTTGGTGCTTCCTGTATTTGCCATTTGGAGCGTATTTTCAGAACTGCGCTTTGGCTTCCGAGCGCAGCGGCTGGCAGAGCGGCTGGATGGTGAGGGAGTGGCAGATCTGGCTCTCGAGTATCGAGCGTCGGGCAAAGCCACTACCGAGACTGCGGAGCGCGAGTTCGAGAGGCTCAGCGCAGAATTAGCAGCGAGTGAGAGCTGGCAGCTTTGGTTTCAGCTCGGGCAGGCATATGAGGCAAATGGAGATCGAAAGCGGGCCAGAGCCGCAATTCGCAAGGCGATTGCCCTAGCGAATGACTCCCAGCCTTCTTAGACCCAAGTACATCTGGCAACCAAGGCACAGCCCGAAGAAGGCATTCAGAAAAGCCGCAATAAAGATAAAGGCTGCCGCGATTGGAATTAGCCAGCTGCTGATAAGGCCACCCAAGGTGCCGAGAATTGCAAATCCAAAGCCAACCTTTTGAGCGAACTGAGGCGGTCTTGGGTCCTCAAGTTCTAGCGGGGTGCCAAGTCTTGGCTGGACAAATTTCTTGAATAGCCACTGGTAGGGGTGATTGCTGGGGGAGAAGACGCTCCACGCAAACAGCACAAACATTAGAACCATAAGCGGATAGCCAAAGAGCAGGCTCCATAGTGAGGTGCTGAGCACAAAGCTTGCTAGCGCAAGCACTGATGTAATGGCTGCACCAAAGCGCGGTCCGCGCGGGTCGATCCTTTTGATTTCTGTCATTTCACGCCTAGTTTCTCTAGTTCATTGTTTAGTTGATCCATTTTCGGGATGCCACCGATTCGATAAATCAGTTGTCCTTTTTGATTTAGCAGAAAAATAGTCGGTGTTTGGTTGATGTTGAAGTGCGCTGCGACGTCTAGCCGCTCCGTGATGTCGACCTCAACAAAGCCCAGCCCACCCATCCGATACTCGAGCTGCGCGAGGGTTCTCTTGACCCCGGGGCACTGCCCGCAGTATTCGGTTGAAAACTGCACGAGAGTTGCTTTTTTGCCGTATTCAGTTGCGGGTAATCCATTGCTGGTGGCCTTGAGCTTTTCAAGGTCGATAATCTCCGCTGAGGAAACTCGGCGACCTTTACCCTGAAGCAGCTTGAAGGCGACTCCCAAGGTAATGGCGAGCGCGAGTAGCAAGAGGGGCGCAACTAGAGATGTTTCCACCTGAGAAAGGTTAGGCGATGAGGGGATTTGGCATGCCTAGTGTTTCGTTTTTTTACTTTTCAGGTTTCCCCTTAGGCTTGGGCGCGTGAGTGAAATTGAATTCCGCAGCGATGTGACAGTAGAACTGGTGCGTTCGAGTGCCTCGGACGCCGATGTATTGTTTGCAGCCAGGGTTTCTACCCAGGGAGAGCAGACCCTAGAGAGCGCGAGAGACTCTGGTGCCGAGGTTGAGAAGCGCGATCGTGGACTGATCAACTACCTGATGCGCGATCGCCACGGTTCACCGTTTGAGCACAACTCGATGACGTTCTATGTCCAAGCACCAATTTTTGTTTTCCGAGAGTTCATGCGCCACCGAATCGCCAGCTATAACGAAGAGTCTGGTCGTTACCGTGAGCTGCGCCCAGTGTTTTATGTTCCAGGTCCCGAGCGCAAGCTGATTCAGGTTGGTAAGCCTGGGGCCTATGAATTCGAAGACGGCACCGCAGAGCAAACGGCATTGGTCGAACAGGAAACCATGGCAGTTACTCGCGCCGCCTACGAGGCCTACCAGCGCATGTTGGAAGCCGGTGTCGCCAGAG